>NZ_JBGTFY010000176.1:0-59600 GCF_041747015.1 Nostoc sp. | reverse complement strand
TCAAATACATGAAAACTGCTGTAAGCTAAAGTGCGTGAATGGGTCAGCAGTGAAGACAATGCTTTGGTTTAGAGAATGAATCAGTATTTTGCAACGGTTGCTCGCGGATTAGAAACCCTCGCGGCTCAGGAGTTAGAGCAGCTCGGTGCCGATTCCGTAGAGCCAGGGTTTTGTGGTGTAGCTTTTAAAGGCGATCGCACTCTACTTTATCGCGTCAACCTCTGGGCTAGGCTGCCGTTCCGAATCTTGGTGAATATCCATGACTTTCCCTGTCTTGATGCTGAGGATCTCTATCGCGGTATCCAGAGCATTGATTGGCAAAACTATTTAACGCCAGACATGACGCTGGCGGTGAATACCACAGGCAAAAACGATCGCCTCAATCACACCCACTTCACATCTCTCCAGATCAAAAATGCGATCGTTGATCAGCAGCAAGAAAATCTGGGCGAGCGTTCAAATGTAGAGCTTCATGACCCAGATGTGCGGATCAATGTTCATATTGAGCGCGACAGTTGTACCGTGAAACTCGACAGTTCTGGAAATAGTCTGCACCGCCGAGGCTATCGCCCTGCGGTTGGAGTAGCCCCTCTAAAAGAATCTCTGGCTGCTGCCCTGATTCAGCTTTCGGGCTGGCAGCCAGACCAGATGTTCTACGATCCTCTCTGTGGATCTGGCACTTTACCTCTGGAAGCAAGCTTAAAAGCACTCAACATAGCACCAGGACTGTTTCGTGAGTCCTTTGGATTTGAAAATTGGCTCGATTTTGACCTTTCCCTTTTAGAAAAGTTGCTCCAAGAAGCTAAGGACAGCCAACTAGATACTCTTCCCGCACCTATTTGGGGAAGCGATCGCGATGAAAATATAATTGAGCAAGCGATTAACAATGCTCAAAACTGCGGCGTTGATAACCATGTATGGTTTTCTCAAATGGAACTTGCCGATGTTGTCGCCCCCGCAGACAGTGGGATTTTATTCTGCAATCCACCATACGGCGAACGGCTGGGGCGAGATAGCGATTTAGGGGCGTTCTATAAACTTTTGGGCGATGTGTTGAAACAACGCTTCAAAGGTTGGACTGCATTTGTGCTGAGTGGTAACAAGGAACTGTCTCAATCGATTGGACTGAAATCATCCCAACGGATTGCAGTGTATAACGGAGCGTTGCCTTGTCAGTTAATGAAATATGAACTGTACTAATTTTGCAATTTAGATGAAGGCGATCGCTCTCAGCAGCCTATTCTAACTGCTAAAATGCAAGAAACTTTTCCCATTCAATCGGCTGAAAACCTTAGCTCGTATAGCTTATAGGTGCCACAAACTTTTTACTTAGATAAAAATCTAAACCTGATACAAATTAAGCTTTTTATACTTAGATAAGCCTACAAAAGACAATTCCCCGTCGCCGCGATCGCACAACAGGGAATTTTTAGATATGGTTACAACGGCTTTTGGCTAGTCATCGCTATCGGTTTTAGAATTGTTAATCAACTCGCGTAGGCGACGTATATTTTCCGGCTTGACAGATAGTAACATATAAGTTACTATATAGTCGTGTGTAGTATGAAAGTTCAAGAATACATTAAAGAAGATGGTTCTAGTCCTTATAAAGAATGGTTCGATAGCTTAGATACTTTTCCTGCGGTTAAAGTGACAGTGGCTAAGTCACGACTTGAGTTGGGCAATACATCGAATGTAAAATGGTTTGACGGAATTGGCGAGTATAAAATCAATTGGGGGCCTGGATATCGAATTTATCTTGCTCAAGAAGGCAAGCAACTTATAGTCTTATTTGGTGGCGGAACAAAGAAAACTCAGGAAGCTGATATTGATCGGGCTAAGGAATTGTACGAAGAGTACAAAAACAGAAAAAAAGAAGCTAGTGAAGAGAAAGGCAAAGGGTCTAAGAAGAGGTAGCTAATATGGAACTTACTAGAGACTTTAAAGAAACAGTTAACTTAAGAGTTCAACATGATCCTGAATTTGCAACAGCTTTATTTAAGGAAGCAATTACTCTTTTCGTTAATGGTGAACCAGACACTGCAAGACTTATATTGAAAGAACTTGTGAATGGGACTGTAGGTTTTGAAGAACTTGCAATTGAAACTTCTAAACCAAGTAAAAGTCTTCATAGGATGCTTTCTGCAAAAGGAAATCCTACTATGGATAATTTAACAGCAATTTTTAACGTTCTTCGTAAAAAATTAAATGTTGATATCGTTGATATCAAGGTTAGTACAATAGTTGGTTGCAATTAAAAACTTGATAATGGCAATTCCTTATTTTAAGGTTTATCTATTATCAAATTTTCTTATTATGATGCTAACCTTTTTAATTTAATAAATTGCTCGGCGAATTTTTCTGCTTCTTGACGATTCAAAGAATTATCAATTGTTTCACCATTAAATTTAGCTTTATTAGTCCAGTTATATGAACCGTGAATAACTCTATTCAAGTCAATCACACAAAACTTGTTATGCATTATATTTTCATATTTTCCGGTTTTTGGTACTTTATAAGTTTCAAAATTTGTATAATCTAGACCAGAATTATTATTTATTTCGTCATCACAAATAATTAACTGTATGTTTAAACCTTCCTGTTTTTTGACAATTAATTTATCAAGTATTTTCTTATCTGTAAACCAAGCCACTGCAATCCAAATTGTAAATTTAGCTTGTTCAATTTCTTTGATTATTTCGTTCTGAATTTTCTCAAAAAGGATATTTGAGGTTGAGTTTTGAATTTCTTCAAGCTGTGTATCATTCACCAATCTTTGAGAGATTTGAAAACATTCATCAAACAATTTTTGCTTATCTTCTGTTATCTGATAAAAATCATCAGACGTATTTCTGGATTTCCAATATTCTAAAAGAGCTAATAACAATTTTCCAACAATATGATTAGATTCTAGTCTCCAAAATGATCTGAGCCTCTTTGCTTTTGATGTACCTGCGCCAATGTATTTATCTTCATATATATTAAGACCTGTATTTTCTAGAACATAATCATCAAATGTTCTATCTGAAAAATTAAGAACGTAGCCACTTGACATCTCTAATAATTTTTCTAGTTTGATTCTTTCAATACCCGATAAATTCGACATTTGACTAAACATCTCCATAGACCTTTGAGTAATTTAGTGTTCCCAATTTTGTTAATAAATAGCTTCTCTAGTAGCGATCGCAAATCATCCTCTGCATTCTTTTTGGCGATTATCAGTGCGGCGAATAGGTTTTTATCAATAACGCACTGAAAAAATTTGTTCAACAGTTAGATTTAAATCTGGAAATGTTGGCGACTCTATACGGTCGTCTTGTCTAAACTGTTTACCACGATATTCACCCTCATCACTTAAAGAGTAAATTGTGATTGTTGGCTGTTTGGGATCGCCTATCAATTCCTTGCTACCCAAAGCAGCATAATCGACAATCCAATATTCTTGAATACCCATTTCTTCATAGTCAGCAAACTTTTTATGATAATCATCTCTCCAGTTAGTACTGACGACTTCAATCACTAATGGAATTGAATCTGGTTTACTAAGGATAGATTGTTTTTCCCATAATGGTTCATTACCCAAGTTAGAAAAATTCATTAATAAAACATCAGGATAGTACCCAGACATTTTATTTTCTGGCTTCACTGTGGCGGTTTTAGGTATACCGTAATAAAGTTTAAGACGAAGACACTCATACCCTAAGATCATTGTTAAAAATGCTACTATTTGCTCGTGTTTGCCTGATGGTGGCGGCATTTGAATAATATCTCCATCGTGTAATTCATAACGAATGTTTTCCGGTTGTGTTTCTAAAAACTCTAAATATTCATCAAAGGTAAATAGTTTTTGTAGTGATTGAATCATTATTTCATCCTGAAATTTTGCGTACTAGCACCGAGTAAAATTTCATTTTAAAACCTTTTTAATATTACTGATTTTCAGAGGTTTATTAATGCCGTCTGTTAACTCGTTAAGTTCATTATTACAGCAAACTTGTATAATGCAATCTTCACAGCTTACCGCAATTCCTCAAAATACTTAAAGCCACCGCCTCCGCCACCTTAATACCATCGATACCCGCCGAGAGGATTCCCCCTGCGTATCCCGCGCCTTCACCAGCCGGATAAAGTCCGACTGTATTCAAACTCTGATAATCTTCATTGCGTTTAATCCGAATCGGTGATGAAGTGCGGGTTTCCACCCCAGTCAACACAGCATCGTCCATCGCAAATCCTTTAATTTGTTTTTCAAAAGCGGGAAGTGCTTCACGGATGGCTGCGATCGCATAATCTGGTAAACTCTCACTCAAATCACCCAAATGTACCCCAGGTGTATAAGACGGCTTCACAGTACCTAACGCTGTAGAGGGGCGATGGTTGAGAAAGTCTCCCACCAACTGCCCTGGAGCTTCATAAGTCCCGCCGCCCAACTCAAAAGCCCGTTCTTCTAAGCGCCGTTGAAAGTCAATTCCCGCCAAGGCGTTACCCGGATAATCTTCGGGGGTGATGCCCACAACGATCGCACTGTTAGCATTGCGCTCATTGCGAGAGTATTGGCTCATCCCATTGGTGACAAGTCGCCCCGGCTCTGATGCGGCTGCAACCACCAAGCCCCCCGGACACATACAGAAACTATAGACGGAACGATTATTTTGGCAGTGGTGAACCAGTTTGTAATCAGCAGCACCTAAAATCTTATGACCAGCCTGAACCCCAAAACGACATTGGTCGATCAGAGACTGGGGATGTTCCACCCGAAAGCCGATGGAAAATGGTTTAGCCTCAATGTAAACCCCACGATTAAATAGCATTTGGAAGGTATCGCGGGCGCTGTGGCCTACCGCCAGAACCACATGATCGCTGGCGATATATTCTCCACTGGCAAGGGTAACTCCCCGCACCTGTCCATTTTCGATGTTGATATCTTCCACCCGACTTTCAAAGCGAATTTCACCGCCCAGGGATTCAATTTTAGCGCGGATACTTTGGACGATTCCCACCAGTTTGAATGTGCCGATATGCGGTTTGTTGATATAGAGAATTTCTGATGAGGCTCCCGCGTTGACCAACTCGGTTAACACCTTGCGTCCATAATGCTGAGGATCTTTGACCTGACTATAGAGTTTGCCATCAGAGAATGTACCCGCACCACCTTCGCCAAATTGGGCATTGGATTCTGGGTTGAAGTCTGATTTTTTCTTCCAAAAGCCAAAAGTATCAACGGTGCGATCGCGGACTTTTTTCCCACGTTCTAAAATGATTGGGCAAAAGCCCATTTGCGCGAGCATCAAACCTGCAAACAAGCCGCAAGGCCCTGTACCGATCACAATGGGGCGAATCGTCAAATTACTGCTAGCTCGTGCCACTGGGCGATAACTCATGTCTGGCGTGGCAATCACATGGAGATCTTTTTTCAAGCGCTTGAGTAGATGAGTCTCTTGAGTCGTTTCTACATCCAGAATATAAACAAGGCTGATCTCTGCCTTCTTACGGGCATCGTAGCTCCGTTTGAAGATGGAATAGCTGATCAATTCTTCATCTGTGATTTGCAGCTTTTTGAGGATAGCAGTCTTGATCTCATCTTCAGGATGATCAAGGGGGAGCTTTACTTCTGTTAGTCGTAACATAGCGAGGAGAAATTCATACTGTCTTTAAAAATATTAATCAAAATTACTGTGGCGCGATTGCGTAGGCATCGCCTATTTCCTTTCGGGGTTAAACAAGACTGACAGCCGCCTCTAACATTATGTAAATTTTGATTGATTAATTTTACTCGTAAATCATGCGGCGAAGATCATCAAGAGGCGAGTCGGGTTCGGTGATTTCTAAATTGTTGCTGTTAGTTGTTTGTACATCTTCATCATCAACATAAAATTCAACACTTATTTTAATTTTCACTCTCCCCTTTTTCCAGCTTTGAGAACCTAATGTTAAAATTTTGCAATCCATACCATCCTGAAACCAACTCACAATCTGAGACTGTTTTATCTCTACTCCTTGCCTAGTTAATTCTTGATTCAATGTACATTCTAGCGCAGAATTAGATGAAGCATCCATTGCTTGTTTCAATTTAGCAACTTTGTATTGTCTACGAAGTCCAAAACATCATGATCATTACACTCGATTGGCTTAAATCTATCTTCCATATCAACCTCAATTTTTGAAATTTTTCTATTTTATGCAAAGCTGTAGTTAGTGAGCGCTAAAGTCACTAACTACAAGCTACACAGATCTAAAATAGAACTTACGCATTGACAGAAAATACCAAATATGTGTAATGGAAAAAACCGCATCTGTCGTAAGGGTTTAGCATTGCTAAACCCCTACAGCGCGGATCTATTTACCATCAAAGTAATGATTAATCAAAGCCTGAAACGACCTATTTTGGCAAAAGCATACCATGATTAATTTGTACAGTCCGTAAGTTCTGTAAAATTATCTGTGTTTACCTGATATTAATACTAAACCTCTGCTAGGTTATTAACTAAACCATCTGAAATCACAAATCCGTTAGTAGCAAATTTGCCACCATTATCTAATGAATCAGGAGTAACATATATCAAATCTGCATCACCAATTACAGGCAAAAGATGGTCAGATAGTTGCATCGCCTGTAAACAACTATTGATACTAGAAGCTGCTGAATTATATGCTTCCATATTTTCTTCAACCACACTCAATAATCGCCGATTAGTTGCAATTTTTTCTTCAGCTTCTTGTTGCAGTGTTTTCTCTAAATAAGCACGGGCTTGTGGGTATTGCTGCAAAATTTCATCTGCTTGCTGATCTGCCATTGGTAACAACTGAGTTTTGAGAATTTGGTTGATGGTTTGACGGAAAGATTTACGAATAGTTTGGGAAACTTTTGGTTCAAAATCTAACTTCAATAATTGCCTAATTGCTGGCTCTGCTTCCACGATACTTTCAGCGTCGTAACCTTGAGAAGTTTGTAACAAAGTTTGGCGAAATTGATATATAGAAAAAGTGCCTTCATCGTAAAATCTGGGACTTTCTCGTACATAGCGATCGCACTCTACACTAGCTGCACTCACTAATGCTTGAGTAACTAGTTTTTCTAAAGTTCTGATCTCTTGTTCAATTCCGCCATCATGATCTAATAAACGATACAATTGACGATAATATTCTGACTTGCGAATCTTTTCAATTAACCGCTGGAAATAATTTCCAACTACTTGCTGAGAAGAATCAACCAAAATATCTTCTAATTGATTTGCTAAGTAATAAAATGCCTCTACTAAAATAGCAATTAAAGGTGCAGTAGCATTGCGAGGATGGCTAATGGTTGCACGTCGATAAGCCTCAGCTACAGAAAAAGTATCTAGCAATTCATCTAGACGGCGAATCATTCGTGATTGCAATTGTTTAAAATCAGCTTCAAAAGCATCGCAGGAGATATTAATTATTTGGTTAACTTCTTGTGTGATATGCTCACTAAATTCTCTACCAATTTGCTGGAGTTGCTGATTCAGGCGTTGCAACTCTTGCGCCTTCATAGTTTCAATTTCTTGTGGCTGACTATCTAAATCGCGTTGCACACTCTGATAATGTTTCTTCAGTTTAATACAAACATCTTCCAAGTCATCAGCAAGATTTTTAAACAATTGTGGACGCTTTTCTTCGGTAAGATAGCGAGTAATAGCTCTGCGAAATTCCTCAATACCACTATCTTCAATTAGCTGTTCTATAAGTTCATTTCCCGAATCTTCCAAAATCCGCACATAATTTTGATTCGGCGTTTCAAAGCCGTTAACAGAGACACGAAATTTAGTGAAAGATAGTTTTCCGGAATTTACACAGTAGTTGTTAAACGCATAGACAAATTGTGGTGTTTCTTCTTTACCATCTAAACCTTTAATACTTTCTGCGAAAACAGAATCTAAACCAAATCTATTCTGTACACTTGTTTGTTTAATCTGACTTCCATAAAATCCTAATAATCCACTAGTTTTATAAACCTTGCTTGTATTGCGAAACTGTCCACTAATTAAATCATCTAATCGTTGTCGTAGCTGGGTATTATACCAAGTTTCATCGATCCGGTTGAAGATATAAAAAACGCGATCGCGTACTCCCCCATTTTCCCGCATTAATTCCAAAAGTTCTGTTTCTTCTTTTGTCATGTCACCCGCCGCCGCAGGTTTTAACACACACACCACCGCCGAAGTATCGGGATGTTGAATTTTGGCATAAGTTAGTTGTGCATCTTTTTCTACTGGTGCATCTATACCCGCCGTATCAACAATTACATTACCATCTTGTAGCAGAGGATGATTACAGTAATATTCTATTCGCTGCAATACTGCACTATTGCTACCACGACGCGCATATCCAGCAGCTTCCTTGAGATTGGAAAAGTTAAATTGCTCCATTGAATATATAGCATTTTTAACCGTGTTGATGCGATCGCGGTTTGCTATATATCCCTCTAGCAACAACATTAACGCCTTCGCCTGTTTTGCACGTTCTGATTTATTCTCACCACCCTCATGGTGAATAATAGCTTCAGAACCTTGACTTAGTAAGTTAATTACATCAGCCTGGTTGATATTAGCTACTGTATCAAATCCTAGCTGCTGACACAAATAAGTTACTTGTTCCCGAATCTCTACTTCACTTAAAAACGTCAAAACAACACGTTCTTTATCTACTTCTGCATACTCAATTTTGCATTCTGTACCCGTAGCGTGTCCCTCTGCACTGTAAAGTAATTCTCTCTCCAAGAGTGCATTGATTAGCATTGATTTACCAGCACTAAAGGCACCTGCAAACACAATCTCAAACTTTGGAGAAATTGCCTTACTTAAAGAAGTTTGCACAGATGTAATATCTTGAGAACGTAGCGTTGGTTCTTGCTGTGAAAGTTGTAATATTGACTCAACTTGCTCTTTCAATTTTTTGTACTGAAGCGGTAGATTTGACATATTTAGCATCCTGACAATATTTATGTATATATTAGTAATATTTATTGTCTTGATGGCTCAGTAAAATTCCTGATAATTTTAATACTGTGTTAATTGCCGAATATTATCTAAATGACTAATTAATGACTATTGATTAATAAAAGTTTTTGCTACTAAATTAAAATCCCATGACTCTTAAAGACAAAGCTTAAGGAATTTCGTCAAACATGAAAGTAGGGTTTATATTAAGTGCCATTGCTAGCCTAAAATAAGCAAAAATTCGCTTTGGTAATCAAGCCATTAATACAGTATTGATTAATCAAAAAATTTAAAATTATCGCTCTCAATGGTACAATAGTTACTATAGGTGTGCATTGGCATTAGTAACATCATCCGAAGGACTACAGAGATACAATACAAAATAGTTGAAAGCTATTGTTACATACAACATTGTTGCCCTTACGGCTAGAGTAAAACAGAATCTTTAACCATTCTATATTTTAGATCAGCATTGTTATTAGACAAAATTAAAATGTCATCCTTTATACAATCTTCTCCGGCTCTTGCTGGCTTAAATATTCTCGTAGTTGAAGATGATGATGATATTCGCTTTTTTATTACTACAGTATTAGAAGCAGATGGAGCCACCATTGTAGCAGTTCCATCAGCAGCCGCAGCACGAGAAATATTACCCCAATTGCAACCTGATGTCTTAATTTCTGATATAGGTATGCCTGGCGAAGATGGCTACACTTTGATCCGCAAAATACGTGCGCTCAAGCCCGATATGGGGGGAAAAGTTCCAGCTATTGCCTTAACCGCCTATAGCGATAGCGAGAATCGGATTCGCGCTTTGGAAGCTGGCTTTCAGACTCATGTATCTAAACCAGTTGATCCAGGAGAACTAGTTGAGATTGTCGCTAATTTGTTTGCTTCTTGTAATTGGTAATAGAGGATATTTTTACCTCTTTTGAGGTACTAATACAGGTAGTTGACGGACACCAGCTACAAATTTGGCGTGTTGTCCAACAGTTAAAACATTGAACTGACTAGATATAAGTTCCAAACTTTTGTTCACTATTGCTAGCTTTTTGTAGGTGGGGACGCTCATACCAGGAAAAAATGACAGTTCTGGCACATCCTCTTGACTTAAAAAATCTGTAGGATGGAGTAGTAAAGAAGGCTGAACGTGTGTAAGTTTACATAGCCACAGGGCAATTCGCAGATAGAGTAAAGCCAGTTCAGAAGAAAATGTACCCAGATACATTATGTAACTAAAGTGAATTGGCACTTTGAAAATTGGCATGGTAGTAACGGGAATCTCAGTCAGTTTATCCTTACCCATGTGCCACTGGTAAGGTTTTAGAGGCTGCAAACCGTCTTTGAAACCGCCAAACAGAGCTTCTCGTTTCTTGCGTTCTTCCTTGCTCAGTTTACAAGTCATCAAATAATAAGCTCGTGCTATGGGGCCTAAAAATGTGGGAAAAGTCGAAGCATCATATTCGTATCCTCGTCGTGCTAAAACTTTCAATACCGCAGGGGAAAAACTGTATCCAGGCCCCCGGAAGCCGACAGGGTGTTGATGAGTGACGCGCTTGATATGTTGTTCGGCTAGTAATACTTCTTCTTCAATTTCATCTTCTGAATAGAGATGTAGCCAAGGATCATGATAAAATGAATGATTACCAATTTCGTGACCAGCATTAGCGATCGCTTGTAATGCCTTAAAATTCTTTTCTAGGGCTGCATCTTGACCGACAATGAATACTGTGATTGTCAAATTCCATTGCTGGAGAATATCTAAAAAACGAGGTACTGCGATATCCAGGTAAGAGGGAAAAGTCTCCCAACCCGGAGCGCCCTGATTTTTTAAATAAGACCAAATATTATCTAAGTCTAAAGAAAGACTGGCTATTGGTTTGTTTCCTTTTTGCTTGATTTTCATTATAAGTTCAAATATTTGGACAATTTAAAGCGTAAATTATAGTGTTAAGTTTGGGCTTTACGGGTCAAGTAAAATTTTCTCAGCATCCTAGATATTAATTTGCTGCTTCTGGGTAAAACACATTGCCATTCCCTGATCGTAGTAAGCTGCTTCATTAATAAATATAGGCCAAACGGTAGATGATCCCTCATAAATAATTGTTTCATTATTAAAAGTTAAAAACATTGGATTTCCTGGGAGCAAGGGTTGATAATCCTTGTCCTGAATATCTGGATGAATCATCCCAAAGATTGTACCATCCTTTTTTTTTGGATATTCCACAATTGATAAATGGTCATAGAGAATCAACGTTTCGTTAGTTGATGGAATTTCACCCCGGTTAAACTCCTCTAGATAGTTCAGAACCGCGTAAACAAGTTCTTCTGTTTGTTGGAACAGCGTTGCTTTTAAGACACCTTGGGCAATCGGCCCAACCTCGATTGCAAAGCCTAATTCGCACAGGGAATTTAGAAATGGGTTTTCTTCAATTGATTTAAAAGAACAGCGATAAACCCTCACCAAAGGATTAATCTGGCTCAGATAAGCAGCCAATTTCAAGTTTAAGGGATGACTGTTTACCAAAATAATTGTCAGACCCATATTAGCTGTACTACTATGTAAATCTAAGATGAAATCTGCTTGTTTATCTCTGTTTAATGCTAAGGTATCCTGGATTGATTTAGCTTGCAATTCTTCGTAACTACCCAGAGTTGAATCTTGTAAATCTTGCTTGAGAAAACATCGGTTTAAATCCTTCTCTACATATCGCCTTACTGCTGCAAAAGCGTTAGGATTTGCTAACAGAGTTACTGTCTCAAAACTTGGTCTAGTAATCAAGTC
Source organism: Nostoc sp. (assembly GCF_041747015.1). Classification (GTDB taxonomy): domain Bacteria; phylum Cyanobacteriota; class Cyanobacteriia; order Cyanobacteriales; family Nostocaceae; genus Nostoc. The sequence goes on along the minus strand of NZ_JBGTFY010000176.1, from coordinate 47,855 downwards.
TTGAAACTGATCAAATTTTTGGATCAGGTAAACTCCCGTAAACTCATTGCCATGAGTTCCACCAACAATTGCAACTCGATTAATCTGGTTCACGATTACACCAACTCTAGAATGCAGCTATTGAGGTATCAGTTATCAATTATTCACTTTGCCGATGCGATCGCGACCATGTGGTTGATTAAGATATGACATATCCGGGCCATCGGGAATGATCCCACTGGGATTAAGTGGGAATAGATTCCCGTAGTAGTCCCGCTTTACAGTATCTACATCGCAGGTGTCAGCAACACCTGGAAGCTGATATAGATCACTTAAGTAGCCTCCCAGATTCTCGTAGTCTCGAATTCGCCGCCTACTGCACTTAAACAGCCCATAATAGGCACTATCAAAACGAAATAACGTTGTGAATAAACGCACATCAGCGAGTGTGAGATTGTCTCCGCACAGATATCGATTAGTCTGCAATGCAGTGTCAATCTCATCCAGAGTTGCGAACAGTTCATTACAGGCTTGATTGTATGCTTCTTGGCTCTGGGCAAAGCCGCAGCGATACACACCGTTATTTACCGCGTGATAAATCTTCTCATTCCACCAGTCAATTTTCTCTTTGAGTTCTTCTGGGTAGAGATTAAGTGTAGAATTGTTGGCGAACTCGTTAAACTGAGAGTTCAGCATTACAATTATCTCTGAACTCTCATTGTTGACGATAGTTTTTGTTTGGTTGTCCCATAAAATTGGAACTGTAACTCGTCCGGTGTAGCCTGGTTCTGCCAGCTGATAAAATTCAGCTAGTGTGCGGCAACCTTGTTCTTCTTGGTTGAATATCCAACCGCCTTCAATGGGAGAAGGAGAGACGATACACACTGATATTACCGCTTCAATTTTTTTGAGCGATCGCACAACTAAAGTCCGGTGTGCCCAAGGACAGCCCAGCCCAACATAAAGTTTGTAGCGCCCAGTTGCAGGTGGGTGTAGGTTTCCTGATTCTGTGCCGATGAACTTGCGAAACTGGCTATTAGGACGAATATACGCCCCCGACTGATTGCTAGGAGCAAGCTTTGACATCATTATGTGCCACATACTCGTCCAGATAAACTTTCCTAGCCAAATGATCAGCTTTGGAGGAAGTGTCCTGCCCTTTTTCTTTGGGAGATTTTTATCGTCATCCATAAGCTTTATTGCCTGATGTGTGTTATTTACCAATAGCACATCTATGCGATGCCTACGGCTGTAAACTACGCGCTCAGAATGTAATTGTTCACGAGGTGCGCCGACACTGAACAATCACAAAATAACCTACTTATACAAGTCTATATGAGGGTGTACATAACTAGACATCTCCAGAAATTAAATATGCGTTATGCAGAACCCTTGTAGAGACGCGAAATTGTACTTCGTCCCGCTACGCTAACGCGTCTCTACATTCATTATCGGAGATGTCTACTGTAAAATGGGGTAAAAAGAAAAATTAAACATAAGATGTCTGCTACAAATTCTCCGCCCCAACTGAAACGAGAGTTAGGGGTTGTTGGCGCAACTTTGATGGGACTTGGTTCGATTGTTGGTACGGGTGTATTTGTCAGTATCGGGATTGCAGCTGGGATTGCTGGAACTTCGGTAATTTTGGCGGTAGCAATTGGGGCAATTGTTGCTACCTGCAATGGACTCAACAGCGCCCAGTTAGCAGCTAATCATGCTGTTAGTGGTGGCACTTATGAATATGGCTACAGATATCTCACCCCCGCCTTGGGCTTCACCGCCGGCTGGATGTTTTTGGTAGCAAAAACTGCTTCTGCCGCAACCGCCGCTTTAGGTTTTGCTGGTTACTTACTAAACATTGGCGGTTTTAATTCCAGTTGGGTAGTTCCTACAGCCCTTTTCGCTGTTGTGATCATGACGTTGGTTGTCTTAAGTGGTATCCGCCGCTCTAATGTTGCCAACACCGTGATTGTGTCGGTAACGCTGTTATCTTTAGGCTTCTTTATTCTTGCTTGTCTCCCCCGTGCAGCCGAAGTGGGAATTGAGAATTTGACACCATTTTTCACAACATCCCCAGGAGCAGTACTCCATGCTAGCGCTTTAATGTTTGTCGCCTACACAGGTTATGGGCGCATAGCCACAATGGGGGAAGAAGCACGCTCGCCGAGAGAAACGATTCCTAAAGCCATGATTGTCTGTCTGCTGCTGACAATGTTGCTATATATGACAGTGGCGATAGTTAGCATTGGGGCTGTGGGCGCAGATGTCTTGGGAAGTACCACAGGGCAGACGAAGGCAGCACCCCTAGAAGTGGTAGTCCGCAGCGTTGCCGGTTCTGGTGGTGCTTTGGTGTTAGCGATTGGTGCGGTGACAGCAATGCTGGGCGTACTATTGAACTTGATTTTGGGCTTATCCCGCGTGTTATTGGCAATGGGACGCCGCTCAGATGCGCCAAATTTCTTAGCACGTCTTAATCAACAACAGACAACCCCATACTGGGCTGTGGTATTTGTCGGGATAGCGATCGCTCTGCTGGTACTATTAGGTAATGTCAAAACTACTTGGTCATTTAGTGCTTTTAGTGTTTTGATTTATTATGCAATTACCAACTTCGCCGCCTTGCGCCTCACCCCAACAGAGCGACTCTATCCTGTATGGGTGGGTTGGCTAGGTCTTATATCTTGCCTTTTCCTCGCTTTTTGGGTGGAATCTTCGATTTGGCAAGTAGGTTTAGGGTTGATTGTCGCCGGGTTAATCTGGCACAAAATTCGGCGAGCGTAGGCGTAGCCCGTCGCAGACATCGCCTGAGTGCCGTAGGATTATTTAAGGTGAGTTCAGATCAGAGAGATCAAACACCTAAAATTGCGATCGCAATATCTGCGGAGTTCATTTAAGAACAATATTACCATTGAATATGTGGCAGAACCCCTGAAAGCTATGCCAGATGATGCAGACGGTTTAGGCTTCTCTAACACTATTGAACCAGCTTGTTAAATCCGCTGCTGTCGAGAAATCTAATAGTGCCTCACTCAAATCCTCTAATTGAGTTAGAGATAATGCCTCAATCTGCGATGTCTACGACGGGCTTCGCCTACGCAATTCTGGAGCAACTACACCAATTCGCCGAGGAAGTTGGCGCATGACTACTGACAAAGCCTCTTCTCGTCTCCCTTGCTCAATTCCTTGTCTAATAATTCTTTGATAGACTACAGATTCCTGCATAAGCTCCTCTCGCAATAAACTACTGATTAAATTGTTGTCAATTGAGTTTAGAGTTAAAGCATTACGTAATAAATATCACAGTTTGCGATCCTAAAATTGAGCTTTAATACGGCTTCTTGAACGAATCACTCACTTGATTTCTATATAATTGGGAATCTAACCTTCTGCTTAATTCACTCCCCACTCACAGGATAAATTTATCGTCAGAATGATGCTAATTAGTATCACTAGCATTTAATATAGTACGGGTGAACTATCTTCAGTATGGAATGTCTGACTTAATTCTATTTTGGCATCGGCGCGATTTACGCATTTCTGATAATACGGGACTGGCTGCGGCAAAACGGCAGAGTCCGAAAGTGGTAGGCGTGTTTTGCCTTGATCTGCATATTCTGGAACGGGATGATGTTGCTCCTGTGAGAGTAACTTATATGATTGGCTGTTTGCAGAAACTCCAAGAGCGGTATGCTGAAGTCGGCAGCCAGTTATTAATACTCCACGCCAATCCTGTGCAAGCGATACCAGCTTTAGCAGAGGCAATAAATGCCAAAGCTGTTTTTTGGAATTGGGATGTAGAACCTTATTCGCAAGAACGCGATCGCGCTATTATAAATGTCCTTAAAGAAAAAGGCATTGAGTTTCTTAACCAAAATTGGGATCAAATCCTCAACTCCCCAGAGGAGATCCGCACGGGTGGTAACAGTCGTTACACGGTTTACACTCCCTTCTGGAAAAACTGGATTACCAAACCGAAGGCTCAACCAGTAGAAACACTGCAAAATGTTGAAGGATTAACGGAAGCTGAACAGAAAATTGCAAAACTTGCAGGAACCTTAACACTACCTTCAGCGAAAGATTTAGGATTTATTTGGGATGGAGAATTGATTATTCCACCGGGAGAAGCGGCAGCGCAAGAACGGCTAGAGGAATTTACTACTAAAGCGATTACTGAATACCAAGAACAGCGAAATTTTCCCGCAGTAGATGGTACATCGCAACTGAGTGCGGCTTTGAAATTTGGGGTAATTGGCATTCGCACCGTTTGGCAAGCCACCATAGAAGCACAAGAAAATAGCCGCAGCGAGGAAACTGCCGCCGCTATCCGCACATGGCAACAGGAATTAGCTTGGCGGGAGTTTTATCAACACGCAATGTATAACTTCCCCGAATTAGCTGATGGTGCTTTCCGCGACACCTTCAAGAACTTTCCTTGGGAAACTAACGAAGAACACTTCCAAGCTTGGTGTGAGGGAAGAACAGGCTATCCCATTGTGGATGCAGCAATGCGCCAGATGAATGAAAGCGGCTGGATGCACAACCGTTGTCGAATGATTGTCGCTAGTTTTCTCACTAAAGACTTGCTAATTAATCCCCAATTGGGAGAAAAATATTTTATGCAGAAGCTGATTGACGGAGATTTATCTGCCAATAATGGCGGTTGGCAATGGAGTGCTTCTAGCGGGATGGACCCGAAACCTGTGCGGATTTTCAATCCAGCCAGTCAAACACAAAAATTCGATCCAGATGGGGAATATATTCGGCAATGGGTGTCAGAATTGCGGTCTGTTGATCCAGAATATTTAGTTACTGGTAAAATTCCATCTTTAGAACGTCATGCTGTTGGCTATCCTGAACCAATTGTTGATCATAAAATACAGCAACAGCAGTTTAAACAGCGTTATCAACAGCAAAAAACCATCCGTAGTGCTGAGTGAAATTGTTAAATAATAGCCATGTTAATAATCCGTAAAAATAGATAGGTATGGGCTATAAGAAAAAGTTCGATTACGTTTATTTCCAGTAACTTCTTGCACAATTTTTATTGTGCATAATTCTTTGACTAAATTGTTAGCATTAGTGTATGATAATTGGGTCATTTGAGTCCGTGATTAATTGCTGCGATATAGTTGACAACTTCGGTTACATCTTGCGGGTTGTCTGGTTCCACTGTACGGGATTCAAACTCAAGGACATCTATTAAAGAAGCTTGTGTTCCTTCTATCTGACTTGACAACACCGCCTCTTTACGAACATACATAAACACGAATAAGTCGGGATTAGGTAAAGCGTCTGTTGATCCATCTAAACGACCTAATGCTCTATCTGCTTGTGATAAAAGTTCCCACATTTCATCATCAATACATAATTTTGGTATAGGCGGTAAAGGATTAGGTATAAAAGCTTTGTATCCAGCTAGCTGTTCTACGTATACCCTTGCTCTCTTGGTATCAATCATATTATCGATTCCATTCACAAGAGAAGATTTTTAATCCATATTATCAAATTCCCTTAGTATCAGCAATAAGAATTTTTTTGTATTTTCGTATGATATAATCAAGCCTTTTATAAATTCAAACAAACAGCAACTAAACTGCATATTCCTTTTGTCTTAGTTCCCTGAGCGATCAGTACGCTTGCTAGAACTTTGCTCGACTTACGTAAATAACCGATTAATGTAACAAATAAATTATGCTGACTACTTACTTAAAAAATAGTTTCCGGAAAATCTGTGGTTAAATGTTTAATAATGCTACTGAATCAAGTATGCTCCCTGCGTCGGTGGTTAGCAGCTTGCAATAACAGAGATTCGGCAAAAGCGATCGCATCACTTGCAGATTTACCACCAGCTAACTGCGCTAGTTCTTCCCGGCGAGTGGTTAAATTATCCAAGGTAGTGACTCTGACAACGGTACGCTGCTCGGCGTTGTCTTTTTTATTTTTGCTTTGATTGATAGTTTGCTTATCTACGCGGAAATGGCGATCGGCCATTGCCGCAACTAAAGGCTGGTGGGTAACACACAATACTTGGTTGCGTTGACTTAGCTGGTGTAATTTTTCCGCGATCGCTTGGGCGACTCTTCCCGAAACCCCGACATCAATTTCATCAAATACCATTGTCCCAGCCACATCAACCTGAGAGAAACAAGTTTTCAGCGCTAGTAAAAAGCGGCTCATTTCACCGCCAGAGGCAATTTCCGTTAAAGGTTGCAGTGGTTCTCCAGGGTTGGGACTAAATATAAAGGTAATTTTATCTGCTCCCATCGCAGTTGGGGAAGCAGGCAGTATCTCAACCTGAAATTTCACCTTTTCCATTGCTAGAGGCTTGAGTTCAGTTATCAAACGTGATTCTAAATTAGCAGCCGCTTTACTCCGCAGTTGAGTTAACTGATTACTTACTTGGGTGAGTTTATCAAAACACGCCTTTTCTTGCTGTTCTAGCTTTTCGATAGACTGTTCGCTATCGTTAAGTAACCCTAATTCCCCTTGGATACGTTGGTAATAAGCGATCGCTTCTTTTAGTGTCGGCCCATACTTACGACAAATTTGCTTTAATTCCTGAATCCGTTCTTCCACTTCTTCCAACCGATGGGGATCGGCTTCCAAACCATCCCCATAGGCATTAATCTGCCTTCCCACTTCCATTACCGCAGCTTGCGCGTCTCGCACCAATTCCAATAGGGGTTGCAATTGGGTATCATATTCCACCATGTGATTTAATGTCGTCTCACTGTCTCCTAATAAATCTGCGGCGGCTGGGGTTTCATTATCGTTTTGATACAAAGCTTGATAAACTTTGTAACTCATCTGTTGCAAATCAACAACATGATTTAGGCGTTCCCGTTCTTGTCCCAACTGTTCCAATTCATTAAATTCGTCGAGGTTGGCTGCTCCCAATTCTTGCACTTGATAATTGAGCAAGTCGAATTGTTGCAACCGTTCCCGTTCCGATGTCCGGCGTTTTTCTAGTGCTAGATGCGCCTGTTGGTAAGTACTGAAGCTCGTGGCGACTTGATGACGCTGCTGCATTAGAGAGTCACCGCCATACAAATCCAACCAGTCCCGGACTTGGGCAGATTGTCCCACTTGTACCGCTTGACCTTGGGCTGTGATTTCCACCAAGCGATCGCGCATTCCTCCCATGATCTGGCGATTTACTAACACCCCATTCACCCGCGATCGGCTGCGGATATTACTAGCAGTGGCCGTAATTTCTCGGCTAATAACTACGGAATTTTCATCAAGTAAATCTATTTCTTGTTCAGTCAACCAAGCCGCTAGAGGGGCGTTTGAGGTGAAAGTCGCTTCTACCATCGCCCGACTTGTCCCCGTGCGAATGACTCGACTAGATACTTTACCGCCTAAAGCGGCATCAATGGCATCCAAGATAATCGATTTTCCAGCGCCGGTTTCACCTGTCAACACATTTAGTCCCGCGCCAAATTCCAATTCCAGTTGGTCAATTAAGGCAAAGTTTTCAATTCGCAGGCAAAGCAACATCAAGCCAAATTCTCCATTAGGGCAGATGCCGGATACTTCCAATTTACAGGACAATAAGTATGATTTTTCAGCAACTAGCAATAGCTATTACTATTGAAATAGTATGCCCATTTAAGTGTAGCAGACCTATTGGTACTGAAGACTTTTAAGAGCTAGAGGAGCAGGAGAGCAGGGGAGCAAGTGGGAAATAACCAATGCCCAATGCCCCATGCCCAATCTCTGAACATATTGTTACAATACTTAATGTGATCGTTCTGACTGGTGGCCTTCTTCATGATTGTTAAGACACTTCCCCCTAGTTCCCGACCGATTCAGGAGGACAGTAGCAACGGCACAAATCGCCGGGGCGAACTGGACGTTATTGATATAGTACCAGAAGAAAATGGTACACAAAGCTTGGTTGTGCGTTCGCCAAGCCTCTTAGCCGCCCAAAAGGTAAGGACAACAGCCGAACCTGAGAAGCTTTATGATCCCGTGAGCATAGCGGTGCATTATAAAAATAGACCCCTGCAAGTTGTCCGGCGGATTTTTGCTGTGTTGGGGCCGACTCTATCCTTTGCTTTTGGGTTGTGGTCGGATAGTAAACGGGGAATTGTCGTCAAAAACGATCGCCGCCGAGCCACTCAGCTACGAGTCTTGCTGACCCAACTGGGTCCTGCTTACATCAAAATTGGCCAAGCTTTGTCCACCAGACCGGATCTGGTTCCTCCGGTATTCTTAGAAGAATTAACAAAGCTGCAAGACCAATTACCGCCTTTTCCCAACGAAATTGCTTACCAGTTTATCACAGAAGAACTAGGTGCACCTCCCCAAGAAGTTTACGCGGAACTCTCGGCCCAGCCAATTGCTGCGGCTTCATTGGGGCAAGTTTATAAAGGTAAACTAAAAACTGGTGAAGAAGTTGCCGTCAAAGTCCAACGCCCCGACTTAAGAGAGCGGATCACTATTGACTTGTATATCTTGCGTAACCTCGCGGCTTGGGTGCAGAAAAAGGTCAAACGGGTAAAAAGTGACTTAGTTGGTATTCTCGATGAATTAGGCGATCGCATCTTTGAAGAGATGGACTACATCCACGAAGGCGAAAATGCCGAGCGATTTTTCCAGTTATACGGTCATATGAAAGACGTATATGTACCAAAAATTTACTGGGAATACACTAATCGTCGTGTATTAACGATGGAGTGGATTAACGGCACTAAATTAACTCAGACAGAAGAAATTAGCGCCCAAGGCATAAATGCTCGTTATCTAATTGAAGTGGGTGTGCAGTGTTCTTTGCGCCAGTTGCTAGAACATGGGTTTTTCCATGCCGATCCTCACCCTGGTAATTTGTTAGCAACACCAGATGGTAAATTGGCTTATCTCGACTTTGGGATGATGAGCGAGATTCAGCCACTACAGCGCTATGGTTTAATTGAAGCGATCGTCCACGTCGTCAACCGCGACTTTGAAGGACTAGCAAAAGATTACGTTAAGTTAGATTTCTTATCACCAGAAACCGATTTAACACCAATTATTCCAGCTTTTGCAAGAGTCTTTGCTGATGCCCAAGGAGCCAGTGTTGCCGAACTTAACATTAAAAGTATCACCGATGAACTATCGGCTTTAATGTATGAGTATCCTTTCCGCGTACCTCCCTACTACGCTTTAATTATTCGCTCTCTGGTGACGCTCGAAGGTATTGCAATATTTATAGATCCCGACTTTAAAGTTCTCAGCGAAGCTTATCCTTACGTTTCCAAACGTCTCTTAACTGACCCAGCACCACAATTAAGAGCATCATTGCAAGATTTGCTATTTAAAGATGGCAGATTTCGCTGGAATCGCTTAGAAAACTTGTTACGTAATGCGAGTAACAGTCAAGACTATGACTTTAACTTAGTGCTGAACCAGGGGATAGAATTTCTCGCTTCTGAACGCGGCGCTTTTATTCGTGACAAGCTGGTAGATGAATCTGTTAACGGACTTGATGCTTTAGGTAAGAATGTTTTGCATAACTTCACCTATATGCTGCGGGAACGGGTAGGATTGACAGCAGTTAATGAAACTCCGGCGGCGACAGTTGAGCAACAACAAACCTTGGAGCAGATAAAACGTATTTTGAATATTCTTCGAGAAACCCAAGGTTTTGACCCAGCCCAATTTGCGTCCCAAGTTGCCCAATTATTGATAAATCCAGGTGTGCAGCGTTTGGGTCAACAAATTGCCAACCGCTTCACCCAGAAGGCTGTAGCTAGGTTAATTCGGCAGTTGTTGGCATCCTAGTAAGAGTTATGAGTTAAAAAAGGTTTTGAACTCATAAATCGTTCATAATAGCAACTAAGAATCAAGATTATTTGCGCCTAAAGGTAAGAGAAACCGATATTTCTTTTACCTTTAAATTTGCGTAAATTATAACATAAAAATCTCAAAAAATTAATAGTTAATCTGAGTTTTAACACTATCAAAAAGATAGCGATCGCACTTATGATGGTTTTGAATTGCGAAATTAGCTTCATTTTAGGAAGTATATACTTAGACATATTTGCTGAAATTGTTTAATTTTAAAAAAAGCGAACTAGGGAATAAGCGATCGCATTTTTAGCAAAAAAAATAGCAGCGGTGTCAGCGATGTTTTTGTACTGACAGTGGCTAATATCAATGATGGTCTATGGCTGTTAACAACAGCATCACCACAAACAAAAACACACTCATTATTATTAATACTATTACCCTGTGACGTGAAAACTATACCAGTAAAGCACTATAGCGTGTTATTATTTCCTTTTTTGTTCAAGTTCTGTTAAGAGCAAGTAATTTTGGTTCTTCGGTTACTTTTATGGAGAATTAATAAGTTCTAGGCAATACTGAACGGTTATCTCAACAATTATCACAGATTATCCGCGTGTAACTTTTCCAGACATATTGAGAGACTAGGGCTGTTAACTGTAAACCGTTCTATCCCTCTGGTTCCTAACAAATAGGGTGGGTACAATACCCACCCTAACACTCTAACTTGCTATTGCCTCAGCAGTGACTGCCTCAGCAGCGGCTACCGGTAAGTAAACACTAACTTTTTTACGGGTTTTACCTTTTCTCTCAAACGTTACTACACCGTCGATTAAGGCAAACAGAGTGTCATCGCTACCAATACCGACGTTATTGCCAGGGTGAAATTTGGTGCCGCGCTGACGCACGAGAATGTTTCCTGCACGCACAGCTTGACCGCCGTAACGCTTAACACCCAGACGTTGGGCATTAGAATCACGACCGTTACGTGTACTACCTGTTCCTTTCTTATGAGCCATGATTCCCTCTTGTGTATCTACTTCTTTTTATTATTCAACAGCGGTTTCAAATTCTTCGGCAGGAGTCTCATCTGCAACCGGGATTTCTTCCTCCACTGCTCCTTGGGCAGCAAACACTGCACCATTCAGGGTGATGGAGTCAATCATAAGTCTGGTAATTTCCTGACGATGCCCCCGCTTTTTACGAGTTTTCTTTTTCGGCTTCATTTTGTATACCAGGACTTTACGACCCCTAAAATGTCGCATTACAGTCCCTTCTACAGTCGCACCTGTCACTATTGGCTGTCCAATGGTGACTTCGCCCTCATGCTGCACGAGTAATACGGAGTCTATTGTAACTTTTTCATCTGGTTCGATCGCAAGCAGTTCAATGTCGTAAAACCGCCCTGGCTCTACTCGTATTTGTTTGCCGCCAGTTTCAATAATTGCGTAGGTCATGGAATTGTCCTTGAGGTTGCCGTACAGGTAGCTGGTTTTTATCTGGCGTTGAGACGCTTTTGCCAGCTTTTGTAATATGTCTACCTGATCCGAGCAGGAATTAGACAGACAATCTAATATGATATTTTATTAACAGGTGTCAAGTCAAGCTTTCATTTTGCCAAAAGTTGTCACGGTCGTAGGCGTAGCCCGTCGTAGACATCGCCCACCCAAAAAATGTAACGTGGACTTACAATTCAGAATCAATACTTTTTAATTAAATACTGCTTCCATCTTAGGGAATGACTTTTACAAACCAGTAGAAATATTTAGACTATAACTTATATTTTCTTGTCAAAATCCACACATTTTTCTTCTTTGTTTTAAAATTGGACTTACACGCTTGATGTAAAAGCTTTCACAGAATTTAGGGAATCCAGAGGAGTCAAATTACTACATTCAAACCTGATATTTAAAACAGGAGATAGACTGTCATGACACAGCAAAATGCTACCCGACTTTTTCAAGCTGTAAAACAAGATCAAGCATTACAGCAAAGACTCAAAGCAACAGCTAATCCAGAAGCCTTCATCAAGATAGCTCAAGAGCGTGGCTATTACTTCACAACCGAAGAACTGGAGGGTGAAATCAGCAAATTGTCTGAAGAAGATTTAGCCGCCATTGTCAATCCAGGATGGGGGACTAGACGCCACATTAATCCTAGATAATTTCTGTTCTAGGAAAGCGAAAGTATAGAAACAACTGAATTAACAAGTTCTGCTCTTAAAGGGGGATACCGTTGCATCATCTCCTTTAGGAGCATTTTTGTTAAACTAAGCAACTTTGCTTACCATCTTACCATCTTTCCATCTGTTTAACTCATGAGTTAGGATGGCTATATTTTAATTAGCTGATATGCAAAGAATAGAAGTTGAACAAAGAACTATTTTAATTGGTTTGGCAGGTAGCTACGGCTATGGTTTAAATCGTCCTGATTCAGACTTTGATTATCGGGGAGTCTTTATTGCACCCAAAAGGTACTATTTGGGATTTGACCGCATAGAACAAAAAGATGATGGTTGGGATGAACCAGGAATATTTCCATTCCTAGATAGCAACAAAGACACAGTTATATATGAATTAAGAAAAATTCTCCAGTTATTATTGGGTGCGAATCCCAATGTTTTAGAATTGCTTTGGTTGAACAACTATCCTTTTTTAACCCCAATAGGACAATATTTAATTAACCATAAACAGCTATTTCTGAGCAAAAAGGTAAAACATACTTACACTGGTTATGCCTTTGCCCAAATAAAAAAGATGGAAACCCATCGTAAGTGGTTGTTAAAGCCACCGCAAAAAAAACCAATCCCATCTGACTTTGCTATAGAAGACGAAACACCGCTCTCCAAAGATGAACTAAATGCTTTCCTAGAGTATCTTTATAACTTAATCAGAGGACGGATTGAGTTTTTGGAGGAAGCGGAACAATTATACAAATTGCTGACGGCAGATATTGATTTTAAAGGAGTGTTAAAACAATATACTTTACCTAATGAAACTTTGGAATATACCCAACATTTAAGCAATAGCCGTAAAGATTTTATCCGCCTGCTTCAAAAAAGTCAAAGCTATCAAATAGCTTTAAGAGAATGGAAGGCTTACTTATCCTGGCAGGAAAATAGAAATCCGGCTAGGGCAGAAATGGAAAGAAAGTCGGGTTTTGACCTCAAACATGGGATGCACTGCATTAGATTGTTACGCAGTGGAGTAGAAATATTGCGCCAAGGTGAAGTGATTGTAGATAGGAGAATTGCTGGCGATGTTGAGGATTTAAAAGCCATTTTAAAGGGAGAGTATTCTTATGAGCAGGTAATGAAAATGGCAGAAGATTTAGTTGCCGAAATGGAAATTGTTTACGCACAATCCGCCCTACCTCACAAACCTGATTTGGAACAAATTAATGAGTTGTGTATGGAATTAGTGGAAATGCAGAATTGGTAAGTTATTGGTCATTGTTGATTAAGTTTATTCCCTACTCCCCATTAAAGAGTGTACATTAAATCAGCAAAGCCATAGAGGCCGATAATGAGCAATAGGGATGCTGTTAGTCTGGTAATTCGCGTCTGGGGTGAGGGGGCGATCGCTTCCCGCACTAAGATGGAAATAGATGCCCCAACTACTAAGCTTAAACCTAAGATTAAATACGGTCGATCGGGTAAAATACTCGCTATTGCCAGCATTGCGATCGCTAATAAGAGCATCAATAATTCTACAAACCGGGGCGGATTGTAATGGCTAGACATAACAAAGCTATTAAACCAAAAATACCAAAATCTCATAGTTAGTGTTGAGTTGTGTTAGCGGAGAGCCAGGGTTTAGCCCGTGCTGAGTTAGGAGTTGTGAGTTATGAAGCAGCTTTTTATTGAAAACTCTTAACTTTTATCCTCAAGACACAGGGGACAGAGGATAGTTTTCTTCACTGTCACCTGTAACCTATTCCCTTCTTGACTTTTAACCCCTAGCCCCTAATTTTTGACCTGTGCCGTTTTTTTGTGTATTAGCATCTTCTGGTAGTTCGACGCCAAAGACGCGGCTAAAAGCTTTAGCGACTTTGTACCCAGAATCAATCGATTCTAAGGGGTCTTTCCGCAGTCTGTGACGCAAGCATAGCGTAATCACGCGATGGATATCATCAACTGTAACTTCAGTGCGTCCTTCATACGCTGTTAAGGCTTTAGCGGCGCGGTTACTAACAATGTCACCCCGCAAACCATCTACATCTAATTCTGAGCAGACTTCAGAAATTTTTACCCGCAGATCATAGTCAATTTTCACTTCTGGTAAAAGCTGTTGAGCATTGACAATTTGCTCTTGTAATGTTTCTTGCTGGGGTTTATACTTTTCGAGAAATACTGGGGGATTTTGGTCAAAATCTGCTCGTTGCTCTACGATTTGCACCCGCAAGACTGGTTCTTTGACTGTGTGAATTTCTGCGTGCATCCCAAAGCGATCGAGCAGTTGGGGACGCAATTCGCCTTCTTCTGGGTTTCCAGAACCCACAAGAACGAAACGCGCTGGGTGACGGATCGAAATACCTTCGCGTTCTACAGTGTTCCATCCACTGGCAGCAGAGTCGAGTAGCACGTCTACGAGGTGGTCATCTAGCAAGTTGACTTCATCGACGTAGAGAATGCCCCGGTTAGCCTTTGCCAGTAGTCCCGGTTCAAAGGCTTTGACACCTTCAGATAAAGCTTTTTCGATGTCGATTGTGCCGCAAACTCGGTCTTCTGTGGCTCCTAGCGGCAGGTCTACCATTTGGACTTTTTTCTGAGCTACAGGAATTTCTGCCCCTTGTTCTAACAATTGGCGGACTTCATCGCTCATCAAATCGGGGTCGCTAGGATCACTACTGAAGGGGTCATTAGCAACCACGGAAATTTCTGGCAGCAGATCCGCAAGTGCGCGGATAGTTGTGGATTTCCCGGTGCCGCGATCGCCCATGATCATTACACCACCAATTTTGGGATCAATCACGTTCAATAGCAGCGCCAGTTTCATTTCTTCCTGTCCCACAATTGCCGTAAAAGGAAATACCACGCGACGCTTACTTGTCGTGGATTGAGCAGTTGGACTCACTAAATTACCTTAACAATATTTTTCTTATTACAGTTTTCTATTGTGACACAAGTGGGGTGTGGAGGAGATCAGGGGAACAAGGGACACTAATGACTACTAACTACGTCAAATATCTTATAACTTTGCTAAGTCTGCTTTAATTTTTTTGGTGCAAAAGTTCCATAAGCAGGGAACGAACAACTACCAACTCATCGATCCTGTAGTAAGCATAAATACTTTTAGACTGTATGGTTAGTAGATTCAATCATCAAAGCGAGCAATGGCGTGTGTGGGTAGCTAATGCATCATTCAAATCTATGAAATCACCTTTTTTTGTTCAAAGTTGGCGGCAACTGCTCAAGTATCTTTTTCCAATTCTCATTTTAATATCTTTTGTGACGATATTGCTGGTAGACAGCTTTACCTTCAGTGCGATCACCGAAGGTGGGCGCTTCAGCGCCATCGCGCAGCTACCCCGTCAGGAAATTCGCGGGGTTTGGATGACTAGCAATGATTTTGACACCCTCAAGAATCGTGCCAAAGTTCAGGATGCTGTGAGTCAACTACGACGACTGAATTTCAATACAATCTATCCTGTGGTGTGGAATTCTGGCTATGTGATGTATCCCAGTGCGATCGCACAACGTGCAGGTATTCAACCTTTTGTCTCCAGAGGTTCAGATGGACATGATATTCTGGCAGACCTGATTAACCAAGCCCATCGCCAAGGATTGCTGGTGATTCCCTGGTTTGAATTTGGGTTCATGGCTCCCCCAACTTCAGAACTGGCACTGAATTATCCAGATTGGTTCACACAAAAGCGGGATGGTAGCCAAACTTCGAGCGATGCAGCAGGTGAGGTTATGTGGCTCAATCCCTTCCATCCCCAAGTACAACAGTTTATTACCAATCTCGTGCTAGAAACTGTCACTCAATATGATGCCGATGGCATTCAGTTTGACGATCACATGAGTTTGCCCTATGAATTTGGCTACGATCAATATACAGTTGCTTTGTACACTCAAGAAACCAATAATACTCCCCCAACCAATCCCCAAGATGCGGCATGGGTACAGTGGCGGGCAGATAAAATTACGGCGTTCATGGTACAACTTAACCAAGCAGTGAAGCAGAGAAAACCCCAGGCGATTTTCTCCGTTTCTCCTAATTACTATGATTTTGCTTACAAGTTTCACTTACAAGACTGGCTGAGTTGGATGCGGCAAAATATTGTAGACGAGTTAATTGTGCAAGTTTATCGTCCGAATCTGCAAAGTTTTGTGGAAAATATTTCCCGCCTAGAAATTCAAGAAGCTCAACAAATAATTCCAACTGGAATTGGCATTAT
The DNA here is from genome assembly GCF_041747015.1 of Nostoc sp. GTDB lineage: Bacteria > Cyanobacteriota > Cyanobacteriia > Cyanobacteriales > Nostocaceae > Nostoc. Next base: position 31,706 of record NZ_JBGTFY010000176.1, on the reverse strand, counting down.
GACAGGGTTACGAAATAATCCAGTTCCAATACAGCAAATTAAAGCTCAGGTGCGGGCTACCCAAGAACGCGGTTTAGGCGTAACCTTCTTTTATTATGAGAGCCTTTGGAACGATGCCCCAGAACCCTTGGATGAGCGGCAAGCTGGATTTGAAAACATTTTTCCATCTCCCGCACTCCGCGCCAGAGTTGAATAACTTTTCTGCTCAAGTGCATAGACTAAAGGTCAATGCACTAATTAAATCTGCTATTTTAAGCTTTGAGCGATCGCATAATCAAACCTCAAAAATTTCAGATTATCTTTGGCGAGTTGATCGGATTCCCGCCCTGTATTTTGTTGAAAAACTATTTATTGTTTCTTAGCTAATTTTAATCAAACTATCACGACTGATTCAGGGCGATGTCTTCGACGGGCTACGCCTACGCTGATTATAGTAATTAAGGCAGGGAATACCGTACCGGAGTTGATTGGCCACTTAACCAAAAAATAGAAAATAATAGATATATGAACAAACGCTATTTTTTACAAGCTGGTGCTGCAATAGTTGGCACAGCATGGTTATCACAACATATCAATTGGAGGTCAGAAGGCATGACAACTTCTAAGAGTGGATTTGAAATTACTAAACCTGAGTCAGAGTGGCGCACAATTTTAACGCCAGAACAGTTTAGTGTATTGCGTAAACATGGAACTGAACGCCCCTATACCAGCCAACTGGATAAGGAATACGATCAAGGCACTTATTTTTGTGCCGCGTGTGAACTGCCACTGTTTACATCTGATACCAAATTTAATAGTGGTACTGGCTGGCCAAGCTTTTTTAACCCAATTGAAGGTGCGATCGCTGTAACTGTAGATAAGTCGTTGTTTATGACTAGAACTGAAGTGCATTGTAGTCGCTGTGGTGGTCATCTGGGTCATGTTTTTGACGACGGACCTGCACCCACTGGCAAGCGCTACTGTATGAATGGTGTTTCGCTGAAGTTTGTTCCTGCTTAATAAGTCGCAATCGCACTGCTAGCCAAAATCATCGCGGTGGGACAGTGCGATCGCTCTTAGAGGTTGTTTGAAAAGATTGGGCTAGTATGAATTGAGGACTTATACCATTTCACGAAGACCTTGATACAAATAGATTTCTCGTAGGGGCATGGCATTGCCATGCCCTCACTAACTTTTAAAACATCATCTTACGTGTTTTATGAGCAAGTGCGTTAGACATTCGTGTAAAGCACTTTAAAAACATTTCTTTATTTGAAAGTATTATGGTTAGGTGAACGATGCTGTAGTCGGCGTTTTATCCAAAAGTTATTCCTCAAGAAGTTGACCATACTTTGTTGATGATCATCTGCTGAATCTGCAAGTTTTCGTCTGTTTCTTCTCAAGTGATCGAGCGAGTAAATATTAAAGCTGCTACCTGCAAGCAAAATAAACAGCACAATACCGTAAGAAAGCATCGAACCAGCAGCAGCCCAGTTTTGTACTGATGTCACCCCTAACATTAAGATGATCATCAGGGCAAAGGTGACAATTAAAGCGCTTCTAGTTGCTAACCCAACCGTGATCAACACGCCCACAATTAATTCTACGGGCGGCACTAGGTAAGAATTGATTCTCACCAGAAATTCTGGGAAATAAGAATCTGCTAGTTGTTTGACGGTATCTTCAACGAATCCAGGGATCTTAAAAATGCGAGTGAATCCGTGATTAAAGTAATTCACACCGATGAGAATTCGCAGCAATAAATAGGCGATCGCAATATCTTTTGATTTGAGACTAATGTGGGTTCTGTTTTCAGTCATTGCCTTAACTCCAACTGTGATTAATTGCAATTGCAGGAATTTAGATTAACGCGACTCAGGGAAAAAATGTAACTTCTCTTTGGGAAGCACTTGGCGATTTTGAGAGTTAATATATTTAACAGACAGAATCAAGCGAACAGAGCGATCGCCTAATAAGTAAGTATGTAACCAAGTGAGTAAAACTAACAAGCGACTGCGGTAGCCAGGAAGATATGCTAAGTGCACTCCTAACCACATCAGCCAAGCCAAGCAGCCTGTAAATGCAAATGCACCAATTTTTCCCACACCTGAATAGCAACCGATGATCGCTAATCTTCCTTTGTTGAAATAGCTAAAGGGCTTTAGCGATTTACCTCGAAATTGCCGCTGAATATTTCCGGCTACAGCAACACCTTGCTGAAGAGCCTCTGGTGCAACTCCGGTTAATGCTTTACCGTTATTTTCTATATATGCAAGATCCCCAATTGCATAAACATTGGGTTGCTCTAGTAATTGCAGGGTGGGATGAACAAGTAATTTTCCCTTCTTTGCCAAAGATACCTCCTGTGATGTTGGGGGAGAGTTTGCCTCTAATCCCGCAGTCCAAATAACGGTTGCAGTTGGAATCACCTCATGGTTTTGAAGATGTACAGATTCAGAAGTAACTAGACTGACTCTAGTTTGTAGATAAACTTCCACTCCTAGCTGATGTAGTCGTTTGCAAGTATAAGCTCCCAACTTCTTTGGGAGATCGGACAATAAGCGATCGCTAGATTGCACGAGAATTAACCTCACTTGTTTCAAAAGTGTGGGATAATCTCGACGCAAGTGACCTCGAAGCATTTCAACGAAAGCACCTGCCATCTCAACACCCGTTGGCCCACCGCCGACGATCGTAAACGTCAGCAATTGTTGGCGTCGTGATGAATCAGATTCCTGGATAGCTTGCTCAAAACAAGAGAAAATCTGATTTCGCAATGCTATTGCTTCTTCTAACGTTCTCATGGAGAAAGCATATTCTGAAGCTCCAGGAACTCCCAAAAACTGGGTTCGGCTTCCAGTTGCAAGCACAAGAAAGTCATAGATGATCACACACCTATCTGTTTCAACAGTCTGCGCTGAAAAATCAATTTGCTCAACCTCAGCCATCAAAAACTGAACGTTAGGCTTATTCTGCAGGAAAGAAAATCGCCGTAAAATCGTGCGGATAGGGTAAGCAATGTATTCAGGTTCCAATTGACCCGTTGCAACTTGATACAGCAACGGGACAAAAGTATGATAGTTGTTGCGATCAATTAATAATACATCTGCACCAGAATCAGTCAAAGATTGGGCAGCTTGTAACCCACCGAATCCAGCGCCAACAATGACAACGCGACGACTCTTCATCCTTCCCCTCTTGATTTAGCTAGTCGGTCAAGTTATTAACTGTCAATAATATATTGATAACAAATTATCGATAGTGTCATCAGGGCTTAGATCAAATAAATGACTTTATGATTACGCTTCGTCCATTACAGAATGGGAATAAGTGTAGATACAAAATTCTTATTCTGCCTCAATCCAGTCTCTAAACCATCTGAGTTTATAGAGGTTGACGGCATAGGACGATAGCACTCCATGTAGAGTTTGGTTGCAGAGAGCGATTATTCCTGTAAACAGTGGGAATATTGAACGTCATTGTTTCAACAAAGTAAACTTCCAAGCGTCGGTAGTTCGGAGAAGCGTAATAGTTGAACAAGTTGAGATTCATTGGTTAAAATAGGAACAATATAACCATTTGCCTTCAAGAAGGTTTCAGGTAGTTTAAGCTCTTGATGATACTCAGTAAAGCGCAATGCTTGATCAAATTTGTATAAAAAAATCTTTTGCGGGGAAGTTTTGGACTGAATGGTAATATTCACACAAGCTTGAATGTAATTAATGATTATTTATCTTCATGATCTCATTGTTGGGTAGCGATCGCCTCTTAACCTCTACTTTTCAAGCTCCAAACTCTTGACTTTGCTGATTGCGATCGCCCCCACTCATTTACAACGTCGCCACAAGTTCCTTTAAGCGATCGCATCCATCCCGGAAGACTGGCCAACCATCCCCCACCAGCACCGCTTCTACCCGACTCATCTCTGCTAACCTCTGCACAGAAGCAACAGCCTCCTCTCGATTCAGCAGCTTGTCATCTGGCAAAATTGTTAAGCTACCTGCTTTGCGTGCCCGGACTAAATCCCCTGTAATCAACGTCGTTTCTTCTAGTAGCAGTGCCAATTCACCGGGGGTTTTAGAACCTTGGAGTTCAATCACCTTGAGTCCCGGTACAAACTCTTCACCATCAGACAGCCAGCGATCGCAAATTAGAGGAAAAGTGTCTTTTTCTGCCACAGGCCCGGCTATCTTAGCATAGGTTTGATCGGCAATTTCTTTAGTCGCCCTGATATGCTCAGAATTCGTCAGCACAATCCAAACTACACCACCGAGAGATTGCAAATGATTCCAATCATGATTTGATAGGGCTACTGGGTCAATCAAGATGTTGCCATCTGGGCGAATCCAGGCAATCCCATTGAAATCAATATTTCTTGCCGGATTGAAATTAGACCAGCTATAGAGATCAGGACGGTGTAAAGATTTCATGATGATTCTGGATCAGTATCTTCAGTAATTGACTATTAATATCAATAATAGAGTGAATGGGACATGGGGATTAGCGATCGCTTACTTAAACTCCAACGTACATCCCAGTAGCGATTTATTCTCTTTTCTCTGCCCCACCGTACCCCTAGTCTTAAATAGGTATACGCAGCGTCTTTTAAGGAAAAGTTTTGATCTATGGCGACAAGCTGCCACTCAAACTTCTCTCTGTGTCTGTGTGTGCAATTTATTTCAACGTTCCCAATTAATCCAACATGAAAGACCCATAACACCTTATTTTTTATTACTAGAGAAGAGCAACCATAGCAATTCTATCCGAATTATGAAAATTACTTTTTTTCAAGTAGAGGCGTAGCGTCTTGCCGCAAGCTACCGTAAAGAAGACAAAGGATGCGAAGATAAGAAACAAAGGATTTTATAAATTATTTAGGACTGCTATATATGGCTACTTACGACAACATTTTGCAAGCAATTGGTAGAACTCCATTAGTCAGACTTAACAAAATTACCGAAGACATTCAATCTACTATTTATGCCAAAGTAGAATATCTCAATCCTGGCGGGAGTACCAAAGATAGAATTGCCGTTACCATGATTGAAGCCGCAGAAAAAACAGGTCAACTGCAAGCGGGTGGCACTATTATTGAAGCTACCGCAGGTAATACTGGTATAGGACTGGCATTAGTTGCAGCAGTAAAAAAATATCGCTGTATTTTCGTAATGCCTGATAAAATGAGCCAAGATAAAATCAATTTACTAAAAGCTTATGGTGCAGAAGTAGTTGTAACTCCCACATCTGTACCGCCTGATTCACCAGAAAGTTATAACGGTGTCGCGGAAAGACTCGCCAAAGAAATACCAGGAGCCTACAGACCAAATCAATTTGAAAACCCGAATAATCCTTTAGCTCATTACTTAACTACAGGCCCAGAAATTTGGACAGATAGTAATGGTAAAATTGATGTCTTTGTTGCAGGTATGGGAACAGGCGGCACAATTTCAGGAGTTGCTAAATATCTGAAAGAGCGAAACTCAAATATAGTAATTGTTGGTGCTGATCCAGAGGGTTCAATTCTTTCTGGTGACACCCCAAAATCTTACAAACTTGAAGGAATTGGTGAAGACTTTATTCCCAAGACATTTAATCGTCAATTAGTCGATGAAATGGTTCGGATTAGCGATAAAGAGTCTTTTAATATGGCTCGTCGTTTAGCACGGGAGGAAGGTTTATTGGTAGGAGGTTCCTGTGGTACAGCAGTAGCCGCAGCGCTGAAGTATGCAGCCAGATTAACAGAGCCGAAGTACGTTGTAGTCTTGTTACCAGATACGGGAAGAAATTACATTAATAAAATCTACTCCGATGCCTGGATGCAAGAAAATGGTTTTTGGGAAGGTACAACAGTAAAAAGCATCAAAATTGGCGAAATTCTCGCTCAGAAAATAGATTTTCCTTCTTTAGTTGCTGTCAGCCCCCGTGATACTTTGAGCAAAGCCACAAACTATCTGCAAAAACTGAATATTTCTCAGTTACCTGTGATTGATAATAATCATGTAGTAGGAAGCGTGAATGAAGCGTCTTTAATGAAGTTTATCCATGATGGGATCAACTTTTCTAACCAGGAAGTGTCGGCAGTTATGGGTAAACCGCTGCCAATGCTCGATGAAGAAGTCGATGTTTCTGAAGCTTATCGAGTATTGTTATCGGGAACAACAGGGATTATTATTAAGCGAAATGATGTTCCCATTGGATTAATTACCAGAGCCGATTTAATCAAATATTGGATTAGTCAAACCCAGGAATAATCAAGGATTAATGATGAAATTTGAGACTAGAGCTATTCATGAAGGTCAACAACCAGATCCGCAAACAGGTGCTGTAATTGTTCCCATTTATTTGACTTCTACTTATGAACAAGAAGCCATAGGTAAACATAAAGGATATGAATATTCTCGCACGCGAAATCCTACCCGTACTGCTTTAGAATCGGCTTTAGCTTCTATTGAAAATGGGAAATTTGGTTTAGCATTTGCCTCTGGTTTAGCTGCAACTACCACAGTATTAAGTCTACTAAAAACTGGGGATCATATTGTTGCTGGTGATGATTTGTATGGTGGAACTTATCGTTTATTAGAAAAGGTGGTGAAAAATTGGGGTGTGACAACTACTTATGTAGATATTGATCATATCGCTGATTTTGAAACTGCCATTCAACCAAATACCAAGCTGATTTGGATTGAAACTCCCACCAATCCTTTGTTAAAAATTATTGATATTGCTGCACTGGCAAATATTGCCCGTAAAAACAACATCATTTTAGCAGTTGATAATACCTTTGCTAGTTCTTATTTTCAAAGACCGTTAGATTTTGGTGCTGATATTGTGGTTCACAGCACTACCAAATATTTAGGGGGACACAGTGATATTATTGGTGGCGCAGTTATCACATCTAACGAGCAATTATACACCGAACTGAAGTTTTATCAAAATGCGATCGGGGCGATTCCTAGTCCTTTTGATAGCTGGTTAGTGCTGCGAGGAATTAAAACTCTGGCTGTAAGAATGCGAGAACATGAAAAAAACGCTTTGTTTTTGGCTGAGTTTTTAGAAAAGCATGACAAAATTGAGCGTATTTATTATCCAGGCTTATCTAGTCATGAACAGCATCAATTAGTAAAAGAGCAAATGTCTGGCTTTGGAGGGATGATTAGTTTGGAATTAAAAGGTGGTTTTGCTGAGGTTGAAAGATTCGCTTCCCGACTCAAGTTATTCTTGCTAGCAGAGAGTCTAGGAGGGGTGGAATCACTGCTTTGCTATCCTACCAAAATGACTCACGGCGCTTTACCAGAAGCAGAAAGATTCAAGCGCGGAATAAAAGATAATTTAGTCCGTCTTTCGGTAGGAATTGAACATCAGCAAGATTTACAAGCTGATTTGGAAAATGCTCTAGCTTGAAAATTGGGAGTGGGGAAGAGGAGTTCTTGCATGAATATGATCATGGGCGGTTCTGAGTTCATCGGACGCATTTGTATGCTCTGCGCTGAAGTCTTGTCCACCCCAATTATGTAAGTTAAATGTAGAACAGCTTGTACAACACGGCGGAAACCGCCTACTTCAAATCAATACTTCTCTACGAGAGGCTGCGCCTTAAGCGAAGCTATGCCGCAGGCTTTACGGCAAGCTCAGTAACCATGAAACCGCTGTGGTATAGGAATTAATTACCTTAGCGAGTCTTGACTACGGCACACTGCGCCTAGATTGCTTTCCCGTAGGGGGTATGAGCCTTATTACGAATTCCACCTAGTGGTATTAGACTCAAGTTGTAGCATCAGATCTAGAGAACAATTGGTTCTGATGCTTTCCTTAACCTGATTAATTGTATAAAATGAGACTTTAGTGCTACTGTATTAATGAAAAATGTAAGATTCTGAATCGGGTAATGCTCATTAAAAGCCAGAGATTATCCCCCAGATTGGGTGTCGAATCGTTTATTGTAAAATCCACAAATCGAACATAAACTCCCAATCCCAAAATCCGAAATCACTAGATTAGTCGTTGTCCCATTGTTCACGACCAATCAGATCGCCAATGCGATCGCGTAACAAAAAGTCACATTTCTCTAATTCACATTCAACGCAAACCCACTCTCTCGCTGGAATGTATTGGCAGAGTGTATATATTGGCTGCTGTCGGCTAATCATTCCCTTTTGCACCAGTCGGCGTGCTTCGTCTTGGATCACATCTAGAGAGTAGTAATTGATAGAAGGCACCGTATTCACACTCATGGTTTTTACTCACAAATTAACAGTTAGATAAAGTTCCCGTTACAAATTGGGAACAAACATGACAAAAACAAGACTTGTGGCTAGAATTTTGTAGTTTGCTATACGGAACTATTTTTATTTTGACGCTACATACCCTAAAATTATCTCAAGAAATGTTAAGAAAGTCAACAAATCCTGACATTTTGGGAAAATTAGCTTTACAAAAAGAATTCAGAGTAGTTAACTTAACCTGCTTAGGTAGCTATAAAACTTTTATTCCACAAGTATGAAAGGCTTGCCATTACTGGCTTTGGGCAAGATTCGCCAGGTTATAAGAGTTTGTATTGCGTAAGCGTAGTCCACCGTAGGCATCGCTTACATATCAAATAATCACCTCAAAGTCAGATATAGAACTGCTGGTATTTATACAAGGATAAACAACACAACTATATTTGTCAGATATATGCAGCTAGCGATCGCGGAAGCAGGTTATGGTTACATTAAAACAGACGCGATCTAGTCACGTCTGTAAACTGTTTGGCAGATTTGCTGAGATTAATTGTTCTGAAGTTACATTGTTATTTAAGTTACTTATTCAGTAAATGATTCATTATCTTGATCAGTGCTATGTTCTACTGATACTAAATTTTCTGGCGGACGCTCATGGTTAAGTTTGTCTAGTAGTGCTAGTACCTTATTACCGCGTTCGATGGAGCGATCTTCGAGAAATATCACCTCTGGGGTACGACGTAGCCGTACCCGCGCCCCAAGTTCGCTGCGGACGTAACCAGTGGCCGACTTTAAGCCTGCCATTGTTTCTACCTTAGCTTCATCTGTACCATAGATACTTACGTAGATTTTGGCGTGTTGGAGATCGCCGGAAACATCAACATCAGTAACACTTACCATCCCTGTACCCACACGGTCATCCTTAATGCCGTTGAGCAGCATTTGGCTAACTTCCCGTTTGATCAGTTCAGCAACGCGGGAAACTCGGCGATTTGTAGCCATAAAAATTTCGCCTCCTTACAGAGGTTGTATAACAAAAATAGATTGCAAGTTGCGTAGACAGTACTTAGCGGCAACAACGCCAAGAGCAACAGTCTGTCTAGATTGTACTCAAGCCTAGCATTGCACGTAGGGTAAGAGTAAGAAAGAATAGGCTGCCCGCAAATAAACCTAAGATGGCGATCAAGGTGATTGGGCGTTTCAACAGTGGCACTAATGGCGCAAAGGCGTTTAAAACTACACCTAAGAGGATAGTAATAAAATAGCGCGGGTATCGAAAGATGTTATCCCAAAATCCATCAAACATCTGAATGTAAACTGCCTTGTTATAGACTTACGTTTGTTTTGATCTGCTTTATCTACCCAATTGTAATCTATGCGGCTGAAAAATTAGCAGTTAATATAAAATATGGCTCGTCGGTTATATTGGCTTTACTTAATCGTGATTATTTCAGTTAAATCGGAAGTAAATGGTAATTCAAATTTCTAAAGAAACTAGCCCGCGTCCCTTTTTGAAGTGGGCAGGGGGTAAAAGTAGGTTGATACAGCAATATATTCCTTATTTTCCTGAGAGTTATAAAAATTACTATGAACCATTCTTAGGTGGTGGTGCTATTTTTTTCTATCTTCAACCAAGTGCAGCAATTCTAACTGATATAAATGCCGAATTAATTAACACTTATTGTTGTGTTAGAGATCATGTTGAAGAATTAATTTCTTTATTGAAAGAGCATAAAATCCGACATGATAAAGATTATTACTATAGTGTCAGAAACAACTCCGATGGTACTGCTATAGAAAAAGCAGCTCGTCTAATTTATCTTAATAAGACTTGTTTTAATGGTCTTTATCGAGTCAATTCACAGGGCAAATTCAATGTGCCTTTAGGCAGATATGAAAATCCCAATATTTGTTCTGAGGTTTTACTGCGAACAGCATCAGAAGCACTTTCTACGTCTAAAATTAAACAAACAGATTTTGTTGATATGCTAAATTATGCTACAAGTAGTGATGATTTTATTTATTTTGACCCACCATACTATCCTGTAAGCGAAACTAGCTATTTTACAGCTTATAGTAGCGATCGCTTTGTTGAAGATCAGCAAGTTCAACTCAAAGATATATTTGAAAAATTAGCTGAACGTGGAGTTAAAGTCATGCTATCTAACTCAGATTGTGAATTTATTCGCAATCTTTACAGCAGTTTTAATATCCACAGGATATCAGCATCTAGGGCAATTAATTCCAATGCCAAAAAGCGGGGAAAAATTACAGAATTATTAGTAACTTCGTATTAAAGATTATTGTTATACCAGGCAATAAATGAACTTAAATTATGAACAGAGAGAAGATTTTGATTGAAACCAACTTGTTTACCTAACCACGATACAGCTTGCGGTTTCATACCTCCACCATCAATTAATACAACTGCTTGTGCAGGATAGCAATTTTGAATATTCAAGTTTAGGTAAGGGAGTTTTTCATCGACTGATCCGCTACTTTGCTGCCATTTACACTCAATAATCAGCCCGGAAGAAATGGATGCAGCACCAATAATATAAAAGTCTACATATATATAGCTCCCATAAATTCCTGCTCCGATATAAACCTGCCTTGCATATCGTTTTGGTATAGTATTTGAGCTTAAAAGACATCCAAGGCGCTGTTTCTTTGGTAAATCAAAGCCTACTTGGACATATCCATGACCCAGTAAAGTCCCTTCTACAGCTTTTTCCAAGACATTGCCAGAAGTAACTGCTCTTGCACCTTGAGTCATCTTTATCCTGATTATCTTCAAAAGGTTTCCTGATTTTAGGATTCCCTGGAAGCAACAGTAAATGCTAGGTTATATAAATTTTTGATTTTGGATGCACAAGTCTAGATTTATTAGGTGTAAAGTAGGAAAATATTGGTATTTTTGTACTAAATAAATACAAAATGTATTAATAATTCGATAAGGAACGAGTTACTAATTTAGATAATAGTTATTTGCGTAAGATCGTGGCGAATTGAAGGGTGAAATTTAAACGCAAAGGGGCGCAGAGGTAAGCGCAGAGGCACGCAGGAAATTCGCTACTAATTAATGAAATGTTGTACTTAGTGTCTAAGCTAAATTAGCGCCTTTCGTACCAGTCGTAAGCTTCGATAATGTCTAGTTCTGCGGCTGTAAGGATAGTTAAGTTTCTAGCCATGTCGTTGAGAGATTCTGGCTTTTACATCTTCCCAACTGCTGCCAATGGCTGGGTTTTGTAGATATTCGGCTTTGCGACGGGCTAGCTCTTGTTTCTGCCAATCTAAAACTGCGATCGCTGATGGTATAGCGGCAATCTCATCCCATAAATCTTCTACCAGTTGAAGTTTTTCCGCTCTCGAAAGACTAGAGAGTTCAGGAAATACTGGGTTCATGGTCTTCTCTATATTTTATTCACTTTCATTATCACACCCTAAAACCCTCACATAACAACATTTCTAATAATTAGGATTGAGTTTAGATAAATTTTAGTGATTTCACCTTCATTTTAGCCCGTCTGGGCTTCAGTATGACCGTTGCGGATAGCCCATGCTATTTCTAAAAGTTGAGTCCACCGTTTCTGCATCTGTTTAGGGGTGCATTTGATGGCTTTAGCGATCGCAACGTCGTTTTCCCGTGCAGTTTTTAACTGTAATATTTGCTGTTGCTGTTCTGTGAGTTGATTCACAAAGATTTCCCACTGCTGGGAAGATAAACCCAACTTCTGCTCTAAACCTGCGCCTAACCATTGATGTACTAATTGCCAGTGGTGTTGTTTGGCAAACTTTTCCACATGGTATTTAAACCGTTGTTGGAGATAATCGCGCTGACGGCTGGTTAAACCGAGAATTTGGTCAATTTCTGGGGCTGAAAGGTCTTGGAGCTTCAAGCTGAGGTAGTTCATACAATCAGATTGGCCTTGAGACTCCAGGTATTTCATCAACTCAGTGATGACGCGATCGCGTTCTGATTCTTCAGATGGATCAAAATTAGTTTGGGCAACCATTTGCGATCGCAGTTGTTGCACTGCCGAGTTACGCTGGTAAGATTCTCCTTCTTCACCTTTAGCAGACTCTACCGCCATTTCAATATCTACGGTAGTCTCTTGCGGCTGACGACGAGCAAAACCTTGAGCCCGCAGGATAATCAATTGCTGATTTGCACCACCAGGTAAATTAATCCGGCGTTTGGCATACTGCTCCGTAAAGGACATATATTCAGCTAATTGCAGCTGAGTACGCGGTGTATGATCATTAGGTAGTTCGTTTTCTCTGCGGAAAGCTTTGATCGCTTCGATATAAAATGCTTGTAAAAAATCTTCAATCAGGCTGTAACGAGCTTCAAAACCCAACTCCGAGCCAGACATAGTTACATGGCGGTAAACCATAGCACCCAAATTGCTATGTAATTCCACCCGCCCTTGCTTGGAACCTAGTTGGTAGTAACGTAAGCACTTTTGCATCCGATGCCTTCCCAACGTAATCTGCCAGGACTTGATTTCCCCAGATGTTTGAATACGGGAGCTTTTATCGCAAATGCGTTCTACTTCTATGGCTATGCGCTTTGCTAAAGCTTCTACGCACTTGGGTGCTGCTTTGACTTGCCCTTGCATTTCCTCACACAGCAATTCAATCAATGTATCGCTGCTGCTGTCTAAAAATTCTTCAGTCGAAACGTGGTTCTCAAAAATGTGTGTAGAGTTGGGTAGATTGACGACGTTAGCTTTCATGACTTTTCTAGGGAGTAGTATTGCACCGTAATTACAACGCAGACACAGCAATCAAGTCCGTCCAAGGCTGGATAGTCTTTGGGCATTCATCCGTTAAGATTTGCCCCATGTAATGCTCATATCTAAAGCTCATATATAAAACTGTAGGAAATACGAAAGAGTTATAGCTATGGCAATGTGTCGGTTTTTTTCACAAGCCACCCCATTGACGCTGACACACGAGTACCCACCATTTGATCAAAGTTGTCAAATACCTTGTGCCAACTGTTTCCACCATCCTGTTATATCCACTGCGTCACCGAACAGCCCGTTGTAGATATCACCTCTAAATATGACAATCTCAAAACTGGAGTCGTTTTGATCACAATTTCCGAAACCCAGAGGTGCGCCTGTGAAGTGGAATTCTTATACCCATGCTGCTGCTGCTTCCCAACCTAAACCCCTCCGTTTAATTACTGGTTTATCTTCAGTCATATCCAAGATAGTAGACACTTGATATGTAGGTTCCTCGCCAGTGTCTACAATTATGTCTACCAACTTGTCCAAACGGTCAAATAGCTCTACCCGCGACAGAATAGTTTCTGGATCTATCTGAATCATCCCATCGTCTGCTTCATCTGGTGGCAGATGGGCTGAAGTTGAAATAATCGGATTGCCCAATGCTGCCATTAACTCCAAACATACAATATGGTTTGGTACTCTAATTCCAGTAGTTTTCCGCTTGGGACTTTGCACCAATCGCGGTACTAACTTAGTAGCTGGGAGCAAAAACGTGTATGGGCCTGGAATCAAACGCTTCATAATTCGATAGGCTGTGTCACTTACGGAGGCATAAGTTGCGACATTTGAAAGCGAGGGACATAAAAATGTCAGTGGTTTATCATTTGCTAGCTGTTTAATTTGCCGCACTCGTTCTACCGCCGATTTAGCATTCAAATCACAACCGATCGCATAAACTGTATCAGTAGGGTAAAGCATGACTGCGCCACTAGAAAGCGCCGACTTTATTTCCTCTATTCGGCGAATTTGAGGATTATCCGGATGAACGGGGAAAATTTTTGCCATAACGGGTAGTGGGGAGATGGGGAGCAGGGGGAGAAGAACTATTAATTATTGATCAATGCCAATGACAAATGACAAATTTATTATGAATAAAATAGCTTATTTTCAATGTCCGACGGGGATTTCTGGTGATATGTGCCTGGGTGCTTTGGTAAGTTTGGGTGTTCCTGTGGAGTATTTAATTGAAAAACTCAATGGGTTGGGTATTGAACAGGAATATCAGTTAAGGGCAGAACTTGTCCAGCGGAATGGTCAGCAGGCGACTAAAGTTTATGTAGATTTGGTAGACCACCATCACCACGATCGCACACGCCATTTGCCAGAAATAGAGCAGATGATTCTCAGAGCGAGCTTGCCATCACGAGCAGAAGCTTGGAGTTTGGCGGTATTCCAAAGGCTAGCAGTCGCAGAAGGGGCAGTGCATGGCATTTCTCCTGAAAAAGTTCATTTTCATGAGGTGGGTGCTGTAGATGCAATCGTGGATATTGTGGGTACTTGCCTGGGATTGGATTGGTTGAGGATTGATAGCAATGACCAAGGATGGCCTTTACTTTATTGCTCGGCGTTCCCGACTGGTGGCGGCACTGTTCGGGCTGCACATGGTCAGATGGCGGTACCAGTACCGGCGGTATTAAAGCTGTGGGAAATGCGGGGTTGCCCGGTTTATAGCAACGGCATTGAACGAGAACTGGTGACACCAACGGGAGCTGCGATCGCCACTACTTTAGTAAGAGATTTTGGTTCGCCACCTGCGATCGCGATCAAGCAGATAGGATTGGGAGCAGGAACGATCAATTTACCCATTGCCAATATTCTCCGCCTCTGGCTGGGCGAAAGCGCAAGTTTACAGTCCAATTTCAGCGATTCTGAAGATACTAGCTCAAATTTAGAAACCATCTCGGTACTAGAAACCCAAATTGATGATTTAAATCCCCAAGTGATCGGCTATGTGTTTGAAGCGTTATTTGCTGCTGGTGCGGTGGATGTTTTTACCCAGGCGATCGCAATGAAAAAGTCTCGTCCAGGGATTTTGCTGAGTGTAATTTGTCATCCAGAAAATTTACTCAGTTGTGAAGCGATTTTATTTCGGGAAACCACTACTCTCGGCATTCGGCGAACAACTCAGCAACGCGCCATTTTACAACGGGAAATTCAACAAGTGGAAATTGAATATGGCAAAGTGCGTGTCAAAATAGCATGGAATGGACAATCATCAGAAAAACTTATTACTAATGTGCAGCCAGAATATGAAGATTGTGCAGAATTAGCCCGAAAACATAATATTCCTTGGCGCGAAATTCAACGGCTGGTGCTACAGCGTTGGTATTTAGAAAATCAAGACTACTAATACCATTTCTATGGGGTCGTCGTAGACACGGCTTTTCATTGGGATGTATTAAGTTGCGGGGAGTTAGTTTTTTCTAAAAATGGCTCCATCAAAAATCTCAAAGTCAGCCTTGTCGCAAAATCACCAATTATATCATGTCCGTCAAATTACCCATAATAAAAGAACCCCAGCCCCAACCCCTCCCCGCCTGCGGGGAGGGGAGACAAAGCACAGCTTTAGCGGGGTGGGGTTCTCCGGGTTTAATAAGTAATCAAGCGGACATGATATTACGAATTAGTTGACCCCCAGTTCTGATAATAAAGCTTCCATAGCTTCCCAAGAAATTCCTTGTTGAATATAACGGGGTGCTTCAGGATTGTAAGGACTGGCTACTCGGTCAATGTTGAGGATGTTTGCGCCATCTGGTAAAACTGGTACATCTGCATCAAATGCCGTTGGACGCATCAAAGAACTGGAAAAGCCTCTAAAAATAGCAATTCTATCTTGCTCATCGGCAATTTCCACCGTTACAAGTAGGACTTCTTGGGGGTATTTAGCAGTATATTGTTCCAGTCGCTTGCCAATGGAATTCATTTTTTTAAGAGTATGGCTATGGACACAGTGAGGGTTATTGTGGTGTAGCCGAGCGTCCCTGCTTGCCCAGCTTAATCAAAACAAAATAGCTTAAGTAAAGCACATAAATTACTAAACTAATTATCGCAAGAAAACCTAAGAACTCAGCTTTGCTATTAGCATGGAAATATTCTTTGAATAACAACGGAGCCTCGAACCAGACGCGACAATAGGGAGTTTTCAAAACATTTTCAGAAAAAGCACAACCCAAAAAAGGGATCAAGGCTAGTGCACTCAAAATACAATAAACACTTGTAGCCCAGCGCCAAGAAGTAAAAATAAATTTCAAAGAGCCACTGGTTTGATACTCAATTTCATCGTTGAGATCCACCCAGAACCACAGTGAAATCGGGATCAAAATCCGAGCCATCAACCCTGAAATAAAGCTAACTTGATATTGAGCAATCATTAAGTAAATCGTGATTGCCACCAAGCTTGCTACTCGCCAATATATAGTTAACAATCGTTGTATACTTTCTGCTTTTTGCACAAATGCCCAAATCAGAAGAATTAGCGGAATAATTCCCAGGAATAATACTGCCAGTCGGTAATCAATCCAGACGAAAGGGCGAAACCAGACACTATAGTCCATAGTTTTTCTCAAACGATAAACAAAACAGTTTTAACCAACAGTGATTACCCATAACTGACATACTTGTAAGCTATTAGCTACTTAGTAGTTTATCTATATTACATAACAATTTAATTCAACCACAAAACTCGGTGGCTAGCCTCAAAACTACACCCTGACTTCTCTCTGCAAGTAAGCGGCTCCCAAACTCATATCATTTCACGAAATTCATACTACATACACGTTTTTAGGGGCGTACATTTATACCTTGGTGTCAACTTAAGCTAGGAATAGCTTAACTGTTGGCTTCATCACCCACCTTGAACTTTAGTTCAAGGCTAACAGCTAAAGTCTACTGAAGTAGACTAGAGATTTTTGGAGGTATTTAGTCATCTGAAGATGACTTGTGCTATTAGCAAGGAAGTTAAGTTCCTTGCCGGACATCACTTTTACGTTAAGTTGACACATATGACATCTATACGTCTCTACAGCCAATTCCTTTGTTGCAAAGGTTTTTGGAAAAGGTATTATTAAGATGAACTTTTGTCAATTATTTAGTTCATTTTTCTAATCTCTCTATTGAGCAAAAAAACAAGCAACTCGAAGATATTCGACTTAGATTTTGCACCTACCTGTAGTAAGCATCAGAGAGAGTTTCAAAACCCACCTAGACGCTATATACTTAGCACTCCTGAACGAAACCCCAATTTATTCGAGGTTTCTTTTTGAGATCAAAAAACTCTCAAAGTTCAATCTTTAGACATATCTAACTCCACACATTTCACCAAGTTTACACCCCTTAAGGAACATGATGAAAAAGAGCGATCGCTATTTTAGACGGGAGTGGACTGAAGATACGAGATATAAGTAAATAGATCCTAGTTGCTTGCTCACTAAACAAAAAATTCACTTACCTCAATTTCTAGTCGTCGTAAACCCGGCATTCAATTGCGTCTGGGTTGTCATCACAATACTGTTCTAGAGAGTTTTTTGGCTTGCTTTGGCGCTTGTGTGAGGCTTCAGCTTGCATTTCTTCTACCGCATCCCAAGCAGCAGCACACTCTGGTGAAGTGCTACCTGTAATATCACAGGTAGCACGTGCTTGTTCTACTTCTTCGTGAATTTTTTCTTGGATGTCATCCTTTACTGTTTCCTGGATGTTGCTCATTGCTTTAGTCTCGCTGTGTGTTGTTAATACTATTATAGAAAAAATTCAAAAATTGCAGCTTTTGGCTTTATTACTAACTATTCTAACAATTTAGCTGCTCCTTAAGTTAGTGTTTTAGTCTATTGGTTTATCACCCATACAGCAGACTAACGCATCCACCTTTATTTTTAAGATTTTCTGGAATCATTACCATAGATGAATAATCATACAATATATTTAGATGCGTGTATTAGGGAATAATCACCCCAGTTTCCTAAAATGGGGAATACAAAGGGCTGGCGTCAACTCTTGTAGGATGCAATTCTTCCCAAAATGAAAAACTAAAAACTACTAGCCTAAAAAGACAAAGAAGCTCAAAACTCATGGCAGACCAAATGCAGTGGACAAACGCCCTATCAACCCATCATTCATTGGAAGCAGCAGTCGCAGATGTGGTACAACGAGCTGTCTCGTCGTTAACCGCACCTGCGGATTTAGGGCTGGTATTCATTTCGTCTGCTTTTACGAGTGAGTATTCTCGACTATTACCCTTGTTGGCTGAGAAACTTTCTGTGCCGATGCTCATTGGCTGTAGTGGTGGAGGTGTAATTGGGACAACGGTTAGCGGAGAAACCCAAGAACTAGAAGCTGAACCAGCTATCAGCCTGACTTTAGCGCACCTTCCAGGGGTGAATATTCAAGTATTTCATGTTGTTGCTGAAGAATTACCTGACTTAGACGGCCCACCAGATGCTTGGCTTGATTTGATCGGTGTGCCATCATCTCCGACACCCCAGTTCATCTTATTATCTAGTTCCTTCGCCTCTGGAATCAATGATTTGTTGCAAGGGCTGGATTTTGCTTATCCAGGATCAGTGATCGTGGGGGGACAGGCTAGTGGTGGGGGTATGGGTGGTCGTGTTGCCCTTTTTTGTAACGAGGTTGGCGGTGAGCTAGGACAACACCTGTATCGTGAAGGCACTGTCGGTATAGCTTTGACTGGCAATATTGTGTTGGAAACGATTGTAGCCCAAGGATGCCGACCCATTGGCAAACCGTTGCAAGTTACAAAAGCCGATCGCAATATTATTCTAGAATTAGATGAAAAAGTACCTCTGGTGGTATTGCGAGATTTGATTGCCAGTCTTAGCGAACAAGAACGCACCTTAGCACAGCACTCTCTGTTTGTTGGTGTGGCAATGGATGAATTTAAGATGGCTTTGCAACAGGGAGACTTTTTAATTCGCGGTATTCTGGGGGTAGATCCCACAGCTGGGGCGATCGCAATTGGCGATCGCGTCCGTTCTGGTCAAAGGCTGCAATTCCACCTGCGTGATGCCCAAGCCTCTGCTGAAGACTTAGAATTACTTCTGCAAAGTTATCAACAGCAACGAGACTCTGAACCTTCTGCCGTAGCTGCCTTGATGTTTGCCTGTATGGGGCGAGGTGAAGGACTCTACGGTAAACCCAATTTCGATTCTGAACTATTTAGGCGCTACCTCACCGACATTCCTGTAAGCGGCTTTTTCTGTGGCGGTGAAATCGGCCCTGTTGGTGGCAGAACATTCTTACACGCCTACACTTCAGCATTTGGAATTTGCCGCCAAAATCGGTAGTGAGTGCTGAGTTATGAGTTGATGAATTAAATTTTTAACTCCTCACTCCTAACTCTTATTTAGTAAAAGTGTGCTGTTATTATCAATCAAACTAATATCTCCACCAGTGGGGATGCCTGAGTTGGGCTGCGATGCATTGTATGTCTGAATGTAGCGCTGTACCTCTAGTGGAAAATGAGGGTAATCTAACACCGCATCTCCATCGGCAATAGTTGCCCAGAAGTCGCGCAAACTAGGAGCCAGTTCTTTTGCCTGTGATAGTGGTAAGTTTAATGGAGAGTTAGTTAGTAGTCTGATTAAAAAGGAGAAAGAGCGATCGCCCATCCACTGCCGCGATGAGTGTTGCAAGTCAGGGAACTCAGGCACTGACTCTACCCGATGGGATAAAATTTGCAACCATTGTTTACCTTGCTTATCTTGACTAAACTCTAGCACCCGATAAGGGTGAGGATAACTAACTAAAGAACCAGTGGTAATATCATATACTCCCTCTGAGTAAGCAACATCCTGAATGTGCAAATGCCCCGTAAACACTAGCTTGACTCCATAGCGCCTTAGCAACTGCAACAAGTCTGCTGAATTAGCCAACATATAGCGATTTGCCAGTGGGTGGTTCGACTGATTGGGCAAATGCTCGACTACATTATGATGCACCATCACCAAAACTAATTCATCACCAGATGCCGCCAGCACCTCTTCTAACCACCCTAGCTGTTTGGTATCCAAACACCCCACCTGCTCACCTTGGTCATTGAAGGAATTAGAATTTAGTCCAATCAACTTGACTCCAGGTAGCAACTGACGAATGTAGTAAATCTGCTGTGGATCGTCATAGCCAAACTTAGTGTAATAATAGGGAAAATCTGCAAAAGCAATTGATTGCTGATTAGCCAACAGCACAGGAACGTCATGATTACCAGGAACAACATAGACAGGAAAAGGTAGCTGGGCTAACCGTTCTTGCAACCAAGCATGATTCTCTGGTTCGCCATGCTGTGTTAAATCTCCTGGTAGCAAGAGAAAATCTAAATCGAGTTGTGTTAAATGTTTTAGTACACTTTCAAAGGCCGAGATACTGACTTCGACTAGATGAAACCGGCTAGGATGATTCCAGATTGTGTGGGGAAGTGCCAGGTGTAAGTCACTGACTACCGCAAAGCGAAAATTGAGAGTCATTGATTTATGAAAATGTTAAAAGCAGGGGTTAAAACAAGTCTTTTCCCAAAAGTATAACGCTTGCTTTGTTTGCCTGCTTAGAAACGCATCCACTTAACATTTATATACAGTTAATTTTAAGTAGGCGGACAAAAATATTTACAGCCATTGCGAGCGATCGCGGAGCGTCTCGGAGAGAAGCGATCGCAATGACATTGTGTAATTGATTCCATTCGATTACTTATTGTTGCGGAGAATACCCACCTGACTACAGCATATAGTTCGGTTTAAAATAAGCATTTGAGAGAAATTAAAGGCTAAAGCTATTGATATTACGTAAGAAAGTCCGAGTCCGCCAGCATGTTAACCCACTTGGTAGCAAATATCAAACACCAGCGAGTCCCCTTGACTGGGAAAAAGTTTATGCAAAGCCAAATCAACCACTACATCTAGATATTGGCTGCGCCAAGGGACAGTTTTTATTGAATATGGCAAAGATAGAACCTAACTGGAATTTTCTCGGCTTGGAAATTCGGGAACCGCTGGTGGCGGACGCGAATAAGTTAGGTTATGAGTTAAATTTAACAAACTTGCATTACTTATTTTGTAATGTAAATAATTCCTTACCGCTGTTATCTTCTCTCCCTCCAGGAACTTTACAGCGCGTTACAATTCAATTTCCCGATCCTTGGTTTAAAAACCGCCACGCTAAACGTCGTGTAGTGCAACCAGAATTAGTAAGAGAATTAGCTAATTATCTGGCGGTTGGTTCTGTTGTCTTTCTGCAATCAGATATGGAATTTGTCGCCGTGGAAATGCGCGATCGCTTTGCTGAAAATCCAGCTTTTGAGAAAATGGGTACAGAAGAATGGTTGTCACAAAACCCGCTACCAGTCCCTACAGAACGGGAAATATATACCCAAAATAAGGGTGAGCCTGTTTATCGAGCTTTGTTTGTCAGGCGAGAAGTTACCAATGAGGAATAATGAGAGAGCGATCGTCTAGCACGATAAATGCCAAATCTGGCTTTACATATTGACATTTTAGAGATTGTATGAAATATAAGTTGATGCAGAGCGACTTAATATTAGACATTACCTGTCAATTAACAATATTTTCGGGACATAAATGTTTTAGTTAATGGTCGAAATGGTCTGAGATATTTAATTTGAATCGGTATGCAAGATTTTGCAGCTTGAGTAACTAAGATTATATGCTCTTAGAGAAAAATAGGGATAACTCAAAATTTCTTGTTTTTTAGTGACATAAAAGTTTTATTTGTGTCTAATTTATAGTTTCAACAATAGAATAGAGAGCTTTGTTTTTTCCTATAATAGAAACCTACATTAAGCAATTACACTGATTCAATGTTTAACCTAAAATAGTCAACAATTAAGAGAAAAAGAACAAGGTATCATTATTTTATTCTTGCTGTTTAAAATTAAAAAATAGATTACAAATTCAAAAGTTATGACATTTTTATTGAATTCTCATAATGTTTTCGATTATTTAGTTGTACATGGTCTATGTAATCAGTGCGACCAACCACCCAGTCAGATAGAACCAGTTACAGCTAAAAATTTTAATTTATTACTGAGTTGGTCAGGCGATCGCAAGCTTCTAGTTAAACAAGAACGACACAATCAGGAAGGAAAAGCCGCTGGTGAATTTTTAAGCGAGTGGCGAATTCAAGAGTTTTTACAACAATTTCCAAACCTTGACAACTACCACTCGTTTTTGCCAGAGGCACTGCATTTTGATGCTGAAAATTCCATTATTGTCTTCAGATATCTGGATGATTATCGGGATTTAATGGATTTCTACACTAAAGAAAAGAGCTTTTCTACAGAAATTGCTAGGGAAATTGGCACCATCTTAGGCACTATCCATCGTGATACTTTCAACTGCCAAGAATATCAGGAATTCTTTTCTAAAAATTCTGATAATTTAATGGCTGATCAAGTATCACATTTAGTTCGGGGGTTAGAACGGATTGAACCAGAAATTTTTGGTCTAGTTCCTGGGGATGGGTTAAAGTTTTTTGCTCTATATCAACGTTATGATAGCTTGGGACAGGCGATCGCACAATTAGGTAATGCTGTGATTCCCTGTTGTCTAACGCACAATGATTTGAAACTAAATAATATCCTGCTGTACAAAGATTGGCACGATTCCAGTAACAATATTGTCCGGCTAATTGATTGGGAACGCTCCGCTTGGGGAGATCCAGCTTTTGATTTAGGAACACTTATTGGCAGCTATGTACAAATCTGGCTGGGTAGCTTGATTATCAGCAATTCTTTGAGTATTGAAGAATCTCTACGCTTGGCAATAACACCTTTAGAACTGCTTCAACCTTCAATTTGTGCATTAACTCAAGCTTATTTAAACACTTTTCCAGAAATTCTAGAACACCGCCCTGATTTCTTGCAACGGGTAGTGCAATTTACAGGTTTTGCTTTGATTCAACAGATTCAGGCGATGATTCAATATCAAAAATCTTTTGGCAATATGGGGATTGCTATGCTTCAGGTTGCTAAGACATTATTAAGCCGTCCTGTACAATCGATGCCAACAATTTTTGGTGCTGCTGCTGTTGAATTAAGTCACCTGAGTAGTTCTGCTGTTTAAATCATTTTGTTATTACTAAAGTAGTTATGCAATTATTAAATTCTCCTCAAACTCACCTAGAGACTAGTTTAACTGGGCAATTACTGGATGTTCTGCAAGATATTGTTCGGAAAATTGAGATAAAACCTGATTTCTCCATCCACCATCCAAATTACAAACCTTTGGAATTACCATCTGAGGCAGTTGAACGTTTTCAAAAGATGCCAACCCAGATGCAACAAAAATATCTGAGTCTACAATTGCGGAGTTTTCTTTACGGTATCTATTACAACGGTTCTATGCAAAGTACGTTGGCACTTGATGGCGAGGGAAATGGTTTGCCCCTAGATTTGGAGAATAATACTGTTTTAGGGGTAGATATGGGGTTTTATAAGCAATTGCATGAAAGTAATTTTGGAGAGGGTTATTTTGATTCTGGTTGGTCTGTTTTGAAAGAAGAAACTGATGGGACTTTAGCTGTGACTAAAGGCGGTTTGAGGGTGCATATTGAACGTAATAAGCATCTTCAACCTACTGAAGTGGGATCTGTGGTAGGTGATTCTGTGGCTATTCAGATGCCTAAGAATCGAGTACAAAATGGCTTTTACATGGCCGTTGGCAATGCAGGCTTCAGTCGTATTGAAGATGTGAAAATTCAGCCTGTAACTGTACGAATTTATATCAATGTAACTCCTGAAGGTGCTGTCGCAGTGATGGGGAGTTTAACACAAGGACTGAATGAGTTAGCAATTCCTTTCAGTTTCAAGGTTTTGTATAACCCCAAGGAATACCAACGCTACGATTCAGGGGTGCTTTACTTTGACAAGAGAGACTATGAAGTTGTTAAGCAAGTTTTAAAAACTATTTATCAAGAACACCAATTGCATTTTAAGTCAGAAATTCCTTTATTTACCAAACAACTAGCACTAGGGTTGGGGTTAGCAGAAGAACCAGACCAGAAATTTGCTGTTCAAGAAAGCTTTGGGATGAATCGCTGTCAGATTGTGGCGAATGGGTTACTGGAAGCTTGGCAGCAAGGGGATGACTTGCCAGAGGTTAGAATGCAGGCTATCATTGGGCAATTTT
This sequence comes from Nostoc sp., assembly GCF_041747015.1. Lineage (GTDB taxonomy): Bacteria > Cyanobacteriota > Cyanobacteriia > Cyanobacteriales > Nostocaceae > Nostoc. The sequence continues at coordinate 7,562 of NZ_JBGTFY010000176.1, read as the reverse complement.
CTCGTTTGGGGATTGAGTTGCAGCGCCCTTATGTTAATGCCAATTCAGAAGATATTTATTAGACATCTTCGGAAAAGAATAGACTCTCTTGCATAAATCCTAAATGTGTCATTTAAGCGAAATGAAACATATTGTGAGATTCTTCTCTACGAGAGGCTAGGCGAACACTACACTCCGTTCCGTTCAGAATGACTCATCTATGTTTCATTACATATCTTGATAGGCTTTAATTTTTTCATACAAACTATCAACATTATCTTGAGCAAATAGCTTTTCTTTTAGTTGTAAATAATCACTTTCGCCTAATTTACAAGCTGCCCAAAATTTCATCACCTTGGATGGCTCTAAATGTGTGAGTAAAACTTGTATTACTTCTTGTAAGTTTTGTTGTTCATTAATAACTTTAATTGTCATCTTCTATCTCCAAAATAAAATCAGTGGGGTTAATTGCTTTGAGTGTTAAACCTTGACAGCGATTGATTAATCTTTTATCGCAAGTGATAAAATAATCACTTTTAGAAGCTTCGGCACAAGCAACGTGGAGAGCATCAATGGCTTTAATCCCTTGTTGTTCTAGTTGTTTTGCTCTCCCTCTAATATTTTCATCTAGTAATACTCTCAATGTAGCTATTTGTAAGTATCGCTCCATTGACTGTTGGTTTAGAGGAAATGGGTTACGGCTATTTTCATATTCTAGAACTGAAGAACTAACTAATTCTATTAATTTGGCTTCGACCATTTGTACAATTAAGATGACAGCTTGTGTTTCTAGAAATACTTTTGGCTGTATTTGGTCATCAAAGGGGCGGTTATAAATACTTGTGTCTAAATAAACTCTGGTCATGTCACTGTGTCTAATACTTTCTCGGCTTCTTTAACTAACATCATGATCAGCACTCCATAACAAATTAACTAAACGTTTTGGCTGGGAGTCTTCATCAATGAGTAGTTTTAGGCTCAAGGGAGACTCCTTCTTGTTCAAGGCGGTAACGTTCCTCTTCTACTTCCAGTTTCAACAGTTCTTGGTGACTTTCGCAATAGTGAATAGCTTCCTCGATCGCAGCAAGGGGGATGTTCCAATTGTCTGCTACCTCTTCTATTGACATCTGGTTGGCAATCATATCTTGCCACACAGTCGAAGCAAGTAGTTTTCGCCCTTTGATGTAAAGTTGCCGCCGCCAAGGGTGAGGGCGTTCCACCAGATATTGCCAGTTGCCTGTTGGAGGAGATTCAAGTTCTGGGATAAGTAGGCGGACTTGCCCTTCTCTTGTGTGGAGAAATAGTTGAGTACCTGGGCGCATCTGGCGCTTGAGCATGACCATTAGATCAATGGAACGCAGGATTGTTTCTTTGGTATTAGGAGCAGCGATCGCATCACGTAGCCAGTTGAGCTTTGCTTCTTGTTCTGGAGTAATGTTGAAGTTCTGTCGCTTAGTTTCTACCGTTTCTGGATTAGATGATATCGGCGTGGTCATGTTACCTCATAACTAGGAATCAGCTTAGTAAGTATAATATGAGTATATCATACTCATATAGTTGACGTAATTGATGCGATGTCTACGACGGGCTTTGCCTACGCATTTTTGGCAATGCAATCATTTAATATCTGTTGATCAGCCTAGAGTTTGGATACCAACTTTGTAGAGGCTGTGGAAAGCGATCGCGCAGTTTGCAGCACGTCTCACCTGAGTTCGACAGATTGTAGCAAATAGCATGGGGTTTGCTGCTACTACGACAATGAAATAGCCCTAAATTTTTATCGTTTAGTCTTAAAGGATTTTTGGGCTGATTTTTTGTCGCTTTTGGTTAGTTCAAAATCTATGGGGACATAACTATTTTAGTTTTGTCTGGTGTCAAGCTCATCTACTTATACAATCCTTTACAAAAAATAGATTTTTACCATAAATAGCCGACTATTTTTACCTTAATCTGTAACTTTTATGGTCTGTTAACTCTGTTGAACTATCTAGGCATATTCAAACCTTTTTAATAGGATGTAATTAGGAAACAAACATAACTATTTGATTCCTAATCACTAACACAATTGTCTTGGAGACTAAACTCAAATGGCTAATATAAAAGTTAATGACATCAAACCCGCTGGTACTGCATTGTTTGCCGATTCTGAAAGTTTCCTGAACTATCTAAATGATGATGAAATAGGTCAGGTAACAGGAGGACTAGCGGCTAATAGCGGTGTTTCAAATAGTTGTACTAGTGGTAATTGTCAAACACATGCTGCCTTTGATATTTTTGCTGTTTAATATTACTCACTTTCATAATTAAGGTAAAGGAAAAGGTTTCAGGGCAAACTCCTATATATTTAACCTTTTCCCTTTTCTATATCAGTTAGCACTTATAGACTAAATTTGCTATGAAGTTGCTACACTTGTTTTTTTGGAATTTGAAGATTGGATAGTTTAAGACTGACCTAAATTAACTTATGTTTTAAGCAGAAGTAAAAGCAGTAATACTTTGCTGTATGCAATTAAAAAACTAAAAATAGGCTGTTTATGAAAGGCAAGTTAAACCATCAAAACTTATTTAAATACTTGGTAGACGCTAATATATGCCAAGAAAAAGATTTGGAATATCTGCAAGTTGACGTTAAATGTAGCAAAAACTACTATTGGATACTCAATCTACCAATTTACAATATAGCTGTTAAGCAGATATCTCATAAATATGAGCCTATTATAGACAACTCTATTAGCAATGAGCTGTATATTCATGACTTTTTGCCATCTTGTCCTGATTTATTCTATACCTCATCATTGGCTCCCAATATACTTCATTTTGATGGAATCAATTCTATACTAATATATAAATATTCCAGTGATTATGTTAATTTAGAGAGTTATTATGAAAATAATAACTCTTTTCCAATATCAATTGCTAAATTAGTCGGACATACTTTAGCAACACTACATTCGGAAACTAGAAACTCTCAGAATTGCTATAAATCCTTAACAAAATATAAAGATAACTTTAAAGATACTTTCCCTTATAATAACTATATTTTAAATAGAATTGAACCTGAAAATTTAAGAAGGTTTCCAGTAGAAGGTTTAAGATTTATTGCTTTTTACCAACGCTATGAAAAGCTGAAAAATGCAGTTATTGAGCTTGTAGCTCATCAGTCCCACTGCTGTCTAACCCATAATAATCTTCATTTAAATAAAATTTTAATTCACAGGCAGTCGGAGAAGCTATTATCAAAAACTGATTATTATGATCTAAGTTTAATTAAACTTCTTGATTGGGAAAGTTTTAGCTGGGGTGAGCCAGCCTGCGATTTAGGAATAGCAATTGCTGGTTATTTGTTAGTATGGCTTAACAGTATCACTGTACATCCAGCTATTGAACTGGAGCAATCTTTACAGCTAGCTACAATTCCCCTAGAAATGATTTATCCCTCAATTGCAGCTATGACCAAAGCTTACATCAATACTTATCCCAAAGTTTTAGAAGATCACGCTGATTTCCTTAAACGGGTTATTCAATTTGCTGGACTTGGGTTAATTTATACAATTTTGCGTAACTTTCAAGATCCCAATTTATCTAATAATCGGTTCATTTGTATGATGGAAGTAGGAAAAAATTTACTTTGCCAACCAGAAGAATCTTTTAGCTCAGTTTTTGGTTTAACGGTATCAGATATTATAGACACAGCACTACATTCTAGCAAATAGCATTAATAACAACTATTATGCAATTACTCAAGATATTGCAACATATCGCTAGCAATCTTAAAATAACAGCTTCTGACTTACATCTCACTTATGCGAACTTCCCCACTATAGAAATTCCCACTGCTACACTAGCACAGCTACAAAAAATGCCTCAGCAAATTCAATATAAGTGCTTAAACTTACAGATGCTAAGATTGATATATAGCATTTACTGCGAAGGCTCACCTGTGACAGAAGTAAGCGAAGAATTTCAGATGAATGACCTAATTTTAAAAAAAATAGCTTCTGTAGAAGTTGATTGGGAATTCTACGAACAATTGGAGAGTAACAATATAGGAAAAGGTTGGTTTCATCCAGATTACCGCGTTCTAAGAGAAGAAGCTGATGGCAGTCTCGCTGTACAGTATGATGGTGTTATTATACACATCCAACGAAACCATCATCTTCCGTTAACAAACCAATCGGCTATGGTAGGTGATCTTGTATCAATATGGTCTCCTTCTAGCTATCTACAGCAGGATTTCTATTTGGTAATGGGAGATGCGTCTGGTGATTTTGGGCATCCAGCAAATTTTTCCAATCAGGCGGTACTTGTTTATTTTAACTTCAGTCATGAGGCTGCAATTGCAGCCATGAAATGTGTAACGACAAGATTGAATGCAATGAATGTTCCTTTCACTTTCAAAGTCTTATACAACCCTTTAAAATATAAGCGCTATGATTCAGGAATTCTTCGATTTGATAATGTTGAATATAAATTAGTTTGGGAAGTCTTGAAAACTATTTATACAGAAAATAAATCCCACTTTCAACCTCAGACTCCCTTATTTACTAAAGTGCTTGCACCTGGAATTGGCTTGGCTGAACACCCAGATCGACAATTTAGGTATCAAGAAAGTTTTGGGATTAACCGTTGTCAAATTGTTGCCAATGCTTTACTAGAAGCTCACACGAATGGTGATGAATCTCCAGAATCTAGGATGAAATATATACTCAAATATTTAGATAAATTTAGGATTGACATAGAGCATCCATATCTCAATCCTAACTCTGAAGATATCTACACACCATTGGAGTAAAGCAAAGTGTGCAAGCCAATACCCCTGTTAAACGCAATAAAACTCAAGGTTAAACTTCAGGATAAAAACTCAGCTAAGGTCGTTCCAGTGCTTAATAACCTCAATTTTTGCAATTTGTTGCTTCAACCATTCAGAAAACAAATGTGAAGAAATTTCTTGATACAACTTGTCATTCAATTGTGATTGAATAATCTCCTCAACTAAGATCAAGTGTACTCCCTTAGAAGTCAAAATTGGTTTGATAAGCTCCGGTGGTTTAGCAGTAAAAACAGCAGCAGAAATTTCTGGCTTCAGTGAGTTGCGGAACACCATTCCTTTATATCCTCCAGAACGGCGTAACTCTGTATCCTGAATGTATTTGTGACCAACATCATAGAAACTCATCTCACCTTCTTTAATAGCATAGAAAAGTTCTAGCGCTAAGTCTTCATCATCCAACACAACCTCATACATTACCACACCAGCATAGTCTAGCTGATGTTCAAAAAAATAAGGTTCGATTTTATCTATGAATAGATGTTGGCTTAACTTACTAATAAGGATACTGTTATATACGATTTCTTCAAAGTCATCTAAGGACAACCCATATTTTTCTAGCCATTCCCAAGTCTCTTCAGCACTTGTGAGTTTATTTATTAAGCGGAATAAGTCTGCTGTTTTTTGTAATTCTTCTGTATCTATTTTTATCCCAGCTTCTTCCGCAGCAGTTCTAATCACTTTGCGGCTAATAATCTGCTCAACTATTTCAGGAATTTTGTAAGATAACTTAACTTGCTGAAGAATATCTTTGTTAGTAATAGTGATAGTTTGTGGCATGATATTTATCCTAAATTTGGTTAGCAAAATTAAACATGAGAGCATGAATTTTTAGCGGGATGTAGAGACATTACATCTAACATCTCTACATTCCCAATTCCCATGTCCTTTGGACGTAGGGAAGGGGGTTGGGTTTTCTACAATTTTACCCCTCCCTGCTGCAACTGCTTAAATGGATCAAGCAGAAAATCAATAATCCGACGCTGGCGTACAATTACCTCAGCTGTCGCCGTATCCCCAGGACGCAAGGCAATACACTTATTAGCCGAGGGAATACAATTTTGGTTTAGGGCAATTTCCAAGTCATAAGCTGCAACCTTTCCATTAGATGTTTCTACCTCTATAGTAGTAGGAGAAATCTCTAATAATTCTCCTTCTAGTACTCCATAATCCTGAAAAGGATAGGCATCAAACTTTAACTTGACTGGCAATCCTTTTCGCAAAGAACCACTCTCATTCGTCGCCATTTGCGCCCGAATTATTAGCGGCGAACCTTCGGGTGAAATCTCCGCAATCATTGCTCCAGGCTGCACCACAGACCCAGCCCGTTGTATCGGTAACTGAAACAGTCTACCATTTACGGGGGATCTTAACTCTCGTTGTCCTAACTGAAACTTTAACGAGACAATCTGACTCCTACTTTGAGCAATTTCTGCCTGAAGCGTAGTAATTTCTGTCTCCAAATTCTTCTGTTGCTCGTCGATTTTTAGCACAGCTAGCTTGCTGGAACGAGTCAAAGTCTGATAACTCCTTTCCTGTTCTTTCAGTCGCAACTGTGCCTGCTCAATATCTGCATTTGCTTGCCGAATAGTCCGCTCATAACTACTCTGTTGTTCTACCAAACGTAGTTTAGCTTGCTGAATATCTGACTGATTTTGTTCGTATAACTGTTGCTTGTCCTTAGCTATATCTTGCTTCTGGACAACATTAATTTCTGGAACAACCCCTGATTGCCAAAGACTGCGATAGCGTTCAACTTCGCGCTCGGTACTCGCTAAACTACTGTTTACTAACTTATTAGCTGTTTGACTATGCTCAACAGTTTGCCGTGCCTGATTGACTTGAGCTAATTTTTCGTCTTTTTGTAAATCATAAGAATTCCTAAGAGCATTCATATTCTGTCGCGCTTGATCAATTTGAGACTGCTTTTCTAACTGTTGAGATTGATTTTGTTGCTGTTGCGTTGTCAAAGATACAACTAATTGACTTTTAGATGAATTTAACTGAGAAAGTCGATTTAATTGTCCCTCCAACTTATCCTGTATCTGCCGCATTTCCGCTTTAACTAATTCTGATTCCAACACCAATAAAGTCTGCCCAACTTTAACCGAATCACCCTCCTTTACCCGAATTTTGGCAACAGTACCTGCCACAGCAGCATCCAGCCTAACCGTCTTTCCCTTTGGTTCAAGTCGCCCTCTTGCGGAACCTGTTTCATCCACCTTAGATAGCATTGCCCAAGGTAAAATGATCGACACAAACACTACCAAAAAATACAGCAATCCTCTTGTCCAAACCTGGGGCAAGCTATCAAGCAAATCCTTAGTCGCGTCAGCCCAATCATCAGTTGTTCTATCTGGTGTTTGCTCCCTTAAAATTTCCTGGGGCTGTTCTACCTCATAGATTTCGGTTTGAACGCTTCCATTCAATGTGTTTGGCATGATTTTTGCTGATATAAATTTGGGATTTTGGATTGTGGAGACAAGAAAAACTTCGTACTTTTCCTATTTTTTCACCCCGCAACATCCAACTGTTGATGATTGAGATAATAATAATGTCCCCGCTTCGCCATCAACTCTTGGTGAGTCCCACTCTCAATCAACACGCCTCTATCTAGGGCTTGCTGATTAAAGCTGAAACCCTTGTACAAATAGTGATTGAAGTCTATAAATGGGAAAAAAGTGCAAGGCAATCGGGTAAAATGGGTAAAAATCCTCACATAAATATAGAAAATGTATCGAAAAATTGAAACTCT
>NZ_JBGTFY010000175.1:0-53522 GCF_041747015.1 Nostoc sp. | reverse complement strand
TTCCCAATTTGCCCGGCGCTCGCCGACGAAAGTGCAAGGTTTTTGAACCTCTGGATGCTATAGTCTTGCACTTGCTTGGTGAAAAAATGCTCAAAACCCTTACCTAGACTATGTTTCACTTTTGTTCAGCAAGCCCTAACTTAAAGCCAAGTCTTCTGGTGTATTGCAGTTAAACAGCATTTCGGGTTCTGATAAAGGCAAAACTTCTACAGGATATTGCCCAAGCCATTGCTGAAACGAGCGCCCCCCTTGGTTGATAAACTCTAAAAGTTGTGGCAAACAGCGACGGCGATAGAAACCACACAGAGGTTCCCAGCCTTTGGGATGATCAGCTAAGGCTGCGATCGCATTATCCCCCACGGTATCAAGTTTAGTTATCCAATCTTGCAACACCTCAACCCGCAACCTCGGCAAATCGCAAGCTAGCAGCAGCACCCATTCTGTCTCTACTTCGGCTAGTCCTTGAGCAAAACCAACTACAGGCCCGTGGGCTAGAGATTCTCCAGATAAAGGTACTTCCCGAATCAGCTGACAACTAGGCAAAAGCAAGTGTTGATAGCGTTCTGGCCAAGGAGTTACTACATAAACAATATCAGCACAGCTTTGAGCGATCGCACAAACTTGCTCCAACAACGGCACTCCTTGGATGGGAATCAAGGCTTTATCTTGACCCATGCGAGAACTCTTACCGCCGGCTAATACAATGGCGGTTAATTCGCTTCTGGTCGTCATAGTTATTTTTTGCAGGTCGATGCAACTAAGATGCGAGTCGATACAACTAAGATGCGAGTCGATACAACTAAGATGCGAGTCGATGCAACTAAGATGCGAGTCGATGCAACTAAGATGCTCATGTAAAGACGCGATAAATTGCCGTCTCTACAGAGAATGTACTCGTCAATTATTCCTTCATAGACTTAAAAATCATCCTCTATTTTGACTTTGCTGCACTTGCTGGAATAAATGTTCTACACTTTCTGCTGGTGCCAGACACTTCAAACCTTGGCAAACTAACCCAACGCTTTTCTCTGGTAAATCAGATGTTACAGCAAACACAGCCGTTGGTAAAAACTTGGGGATCAGAGAGTTTATTTGCTCAGTTGTGCTGCGAATCAAGGTAGAATTCCGATACCAATCCAAAGCTGTAAACAAGCTAGGACAAGCTTGGGGAGCGCGATGCATCACACTGGCAAAAGCTTTTAAACCAAGTTCCGCTAAATCCAAATAATCTAGATTATCGGTGAGTAGGGCAAGACGGACAAGGTTAGCGATCGCAACTCCATTAGCTGATGGTGTGGCATTATCTGCGTAACTACGCTCTTTGACAATTAAATCTTGACTAGAATCGCTTGATGTGTTATTATATCCACCTAGTTCTATATTCCAGAGGAATTGGTTAAATTCATCTTGGATAGCGATCGCTTTTTCTAGCCATTGCTTCTGCTCAGGGTTGGAAGCTTGTAAATCCAATAGAGCTTTAATAAAAAAGGCGTAATCTTCAGACTGAGCTAAAACAGTTGGTTCTCCTTGATAATTGAGTCTGTGGAAACGCCCATCCACAAACTGATTTTTCAATATAAAATTCGCCGCTTGTGCCGCTAGTTCCAGATATAACGGTTGTTGGAAAACCCCAGCAGCCCTAGCCAGCCCCGAAATCATCAAGCTATTCCAAGCGACAATCATCTTCGTATCTGTCACCGAGGGAATGCGACCTAGCCAGTTAGCGGTTTTTGCTTCCTGGTTGTTACGAGCCGGGGGAAAAGTTTCCAGTGACTCAGAACTAACGCCATAACGAGCGGTAAACAGCTTGCTCAGTGACCTTTCCAGCGTTGCACTCAGTTGCCCTAAATGGCGTCTTTGTAACACATTACTACTTTCAAAGTTACCGTTAGGTGTCACCGTAAACTGTTGTTGTAATTCCGTTAGTTCTTCAGACGTTAGCAGTTGTTGTAGTTCGCTGTAACTCCAGACGTAAAAAGTTCCTTCTTCTGGTTCTACTGCCGTGGAATCAGTGAAACTGTCGGCATCTTGAGCAGCATAGAAGTAACCTTCAGGTGCAGTCATTTCCCGCTTCAGCCATTGTATAGTACCAGCGATCGCTCTTTCAAACGCTGGTTCTTGGACTCCAGCACTCCACAAAGAAGCTAGATACTCCACAATCTGTCCATTGTCGTAGAGCATCTTTTCAAAGTGGGGTACTGTCCAAGTCGGGTCAACAGTATAGCGATAAAAGCCACCACCCACATGGTCATAAATGCCGCCCAGTGCTAGGTCTAATCCTCTCTGGGTACAAATTTGCTTGCCATCATACCCAGATTCAAAATTAAATCGAGTTCCCCGCAGTGCTAATTCTGTATAAGGAATCATCGGAAACCTATTGCCGGCTTGACTAGGGGTAATTATGCCTGTACTGGTTTCCCAACCTTGGCGAAGTAATTCACGGTCTTCTAGCTCGGTTGTTGTACCATCTTGCAACACCGCAGACGTGAGCAGCGACTCAATAATTAAGGCTTTGCGTTGCTGTAAGTCCTCTTTTTCTGTATCGTAATAACGGCGAAGGGCTTGCAGTACTTGCATAAATCCCGGACGACCATAGCGCGGGTCTACAGGGAAGTAAGTACCAGCGTAAAACGGTACTAAATCTTCAGGGGAAAGAAAAATATTTAAAGGCCAACCCCCTTGACCGCTGATCATCTGCAAAGCTTGCATATAGATGCTATCGAGGTCAGGTCTTTCTTCCCTGTCTACCTTGATGGGAAGAAAGTTGGTATTCATGTAGTCAGCGATCGCTATATCCGAAAAAGCCTCGCCTTCCATCACAGTACACCAGTGGCAACTAGAGTAGCCAATGGAGAGAAAAATTGGTTTATTTTGTGCCCTTGCAGTTGCAAGTGCTTCGTCACACCAAGGCCACCAATCAATCGGGTTTTCGGCGTGTTTGCGGAGATAGAGGCTCTTAGCTTCAGCAAGGCGATTAGTCATGATTAAATGCAAGTAGTTGCCTTCTTTGCTCAGTCTACCCTGTTCCCCAAAACTGTAGGGGCAATTCATGAATTGCCCCTACCTAAAAATCATTCTTTTCAGCTATTGTTTGCGTAAGCTCAGTTGTGATTGCTATTAATAACACTGATGGATTAGCGATCGCCTTTAGCCCAACGGCCTGATGTTCCCGAACGACCACTGGGCTTTTTGCCACTTGCCACGGTTCGCGGTGCCGATTGTTTAACCGATGGCTGTGGTAAAGGTTTAGCAGTAGAACGAGCCGGAGGCAAGCCTCCTTTTGGTTTGGATCGATGTTTGCGTCCATCTGGAACTGCTTCCGCCTGGCTGGGGAAATTGGCTTCAAAGCCAGCGACTACTTCAAATGGCAAGCGCTGTTCAATCAGTTTTTCGATATCTGCCAACAGCTGGGATTCATCAGCGCACACCAGGGATACGGCTTCACCTGACGCACCAGCGCGACCAGTGCGACCAATACGATGAACATAATCTTCCGCTACATTAGGCAGATTAAAATTGACCACATGGGGCAGTTCGTTGATATCAAGACCGCGAGATGCAATATCGGTTGCCACCAGTACCCTTACACTGCCGTTCTTAAACTTTGCTAGAGCGTGGGTACGCGCCGATTGGCTCTTGTTACCGTGGATGGCCAATGCTTGAATGCGATCGTCGGCCAATTGCTTTACCAGACGGTCTGCACCATATTTGGTGCGAGTAAACACCAGCACTTGCTCCCAATTGTTTTGCCGTATCAGGTGAGCAAGCAATTGATGCTTTTTGTCACGGTCTACCTTGTAGACTTTCTGTACCACTGTGTCGGCGGTAACGTTGCGGCGTGCCACCTCGATTAGCGTCGGGTGATTGAGTAGCCCAGCAGCAAGTTCCTTGATTTTTTCTGAGAAGGTGGCGAAAAATAGCAAGTTCTGTCGCTGTTTAGGCAGAAGCGAGAGAATGCGGCGAATATCACGAATAAAGCCCATATCTAGCATCCGATCTGCTTCATCCAGCACTAACACCTCAATCTGCGACAAGTTCACCGTGCCCTGCTGCACGTGGTCTAGCAGTCGTCCTGGGGTAGCAACCAGAATATCCACGCGGCTGTTTAAACGCCGTTTTTGCTGACTAATGCTGACCCCACCGAACATTACCATTGAGTTCAGTTTTAGGTACTTGCCATAAGAAAGCACGCTCTCCTCTACTTGTGCAGCGAGTTCACGAGTCGGCGTGAGAATTAGCGCCCGGATCGGGGAACATCCATTAGATGTGCTTTTAACGGTTTTGTCGGACGACAACCGATGCAGGAGCGGCAGGGTGAAGCTAGCAGTCTTTCCAGTCCCAGTTTGGGCACCAGCTAGCAAATCAGCACCCGACAAGACGGCAGGAATCGCCTGCATCTGGATTGGTGTGGGTTTGGTGTACCCTCGCTCGGTAACGGCACGGATAATTTCATTGGACAAGCCGAGAGTAGAAAAAGACATAAAACTCCAGAATTAGCATCGGCCTGTCGCCAGTGGCGGCATCAGTTTGAGGCGGACGGATGGTTTGAAAGGCTTTCTGGGCAGTAAACGCCAAAACTGAAAACGAATGACCGCAATTCTATATTTTAACAGAGTGTAGTTCCTTGTGTCGTGATGTTTTCAGACTTTATATCAGTGTTTGTCTGGTTGCCTACACCTGTACAATTTGTGAACTATTTTTACTGAAAAGATCGTAATACTAAGCTAACGAGATTTATTGACGTTTCCGGTATAGGTGATGCTGTCTTTGTCTGTATAGTATTTGGGCTAAGTCCTGCTATCAGGTGCAGTAAGAAGGTGATGATGGCAGCTTGTACAAATTTTTCCAGCATGGCACGTCTCTTTGGGTGGATAGTATTTCAAATAGGAGTCAAATAAGGTAGTTATTCTGAATACATCTCCGTACTATCTATTTACCGAATTTAACAAAAATAACTTGATATCTATTCAGGATTTCCTTGAAAAATGTTTAAAATGTTACTGATCGGTAACAAAATTCCCTGAGCAAGTCGAATTTCGGTTATCGGTCTGATACCACATCATCAAAGTTGTAAAGTAAATGCCAAGACGTGGGGTTGGGGACAGTAAGAGTTTTTAGATTTGTTCTTCTATTAAAAATGGGGACATTTTTTTAGACACCTTTTGCTGCTAAAAAGTGTCCTTGTCATAAATAAAAACCCCTTCGTCCCTTCAAAAAAGGGGACAAAGGGGGTTAATTATTGTGATCAAGCCTCATACTTACAAAATTGTAGTTCTGAGCGCCAGTCAGTTACGTTACCTAAAAAGATTTAGCCACGAGTCGATTCAACCCGGCCATAAAATATCCCACGAATCTTGACTTCTTTAGGTTCGCCAGCACCTAAATCAGTATCAGATGGCTGTTCGCTCTGGAAAGTACCAGCAATTTCACCACTACCTCTATCTATTTTAGCTATTTGCAGAGAAATCTTGCCAGTAAGATTTTCAGCACGCTTGACGTTAGTGCGAGTCAGTTCTTCATCATCCGCTTGGGCGGGGAGAGCCACGGCATTATCATAGCCACTGACGACACCACGACCTTTAGGATCTAGGAAGGCAGCACCACGATAGGAAGGAACTTTGAAAGTACCTTCAAAGTCGGTGGAGGTGTTAATACTGGTCAAACTGGGTTGTGTTTGAGCAACCAAGTCTTTGATGGTGAAGAGGAAAGGTACTCGCTCACCACCAGGGAGTTGCACAGTGATGGCTTGGAAGTCAAGACCATCAGTTTCGACAAAGGTCAAGCTATTATCTGGGTTGATTTTTAGGTCGCCTTGCACCTGGTCAATGGTAGAAGTGTATCTAGTCAACAATTTGCCAGCCACAAATTCTGCTTGTTGCCGTTTATTAGCTGGTTCTTCTTTGATGAAGAAGCTAGTTGGTTCTAAGCAAAGTTCTTTGATGGCATAGGACTGGCTAGAATCAATGGAAATGGAACCACGGCTTGTTTCTGCTAGTTGGGGGCATTTGTTAGCCAAGCCAGTGCCTCGAATTTGGTCGTAAGTTAGTACATCTCTACTACTAGTAGCAGGAGCATCACTACAAGCAGTTATTAGCCCCAGGCACAAAGCCAAGAATGCAACAATTAAAGCGCGATACCTCATGGTCAACCTCAATCTCAAAAATTAATATCTAAGTTGTAAATTGGTAGCATTTGTTAGAGTTGGGCGAGTGACTAAGCCCCACAGAGGAGCATAAGTCATTGCCTCAAGAAACGCGAAGAGAAATGTCTGCTTCGCACTTTGCTTTTGCCGATCACAAAAGCGGCATCGCCCAAGTCTTTTTGTATTATGTATGTGACGCTACTACATACAGCCCATTGTTTGATGGGCAAATTAGCCAGATCATACGATTTTTTTTAACTCAAAATCAAAGTACTCAAAATTCAAGAAACACATCTAGCTGCTGTGGAGGCGATGCTAAAGGTTACTGCGCTCTTTTAGGAGCGATCGCAATTACCTTTGAAAAGATACAAATCTAGTTATATTCACCCCTGGCTAAGGCAAGTCAGGGATGGCGGGACAAAGTGAGTTCAAAAAAAACCATCTAGAAGCTCATAGAAAGTAAATCTTATTTACTGCTTGTCTAGAGTCACAGCTAATAAATCTCGGCTGGTAGACTAGGGAAAATTAAAAATCTCCGGTAAATTTGAGTTGACCTCATTTATACGGAAGGGTGGCATGAACGATAACAAAAATATGGAATCAGGGAAGTTGCCCTGTAAACTCCAAGCGATCATAACTGTGGTGGATGATGCAACTACAGGTTGTCAAGGCGATACTGTAGCTCTTTTGGCTTTGCTGCGGCAATTGGAGCAGTTACACCGAGAGATCCGGGATGGGGTTTTTCAAGAGAGTTTGCCTGTTAACCGTCAGCAACTCTACTCACTACTGAAAGATATTGAGTCTGAGGGAGGCTGGCCTTACATTGAGCGGATGAAAATACAAGCATTTTTAAAGAATTTGCCACAAGAAGCTGCCAAAGAAAATAGCGATGAGGTGTTGGAGAGCGATCGCTCCCTTGCTGATTAGCTAGAAAATTATTTTCTAGCTCTAAATTAACAACTCTGATCGCCTCATCAGCCGCTAAATCAAGAGCGGTTATTCATTGAGGCTTTAAGAGTCATTAATCAATTGTAATTTTCCCCCTGCCCCCTGCGGTTTATGCCATCACAAAGAAGGCGATCGCTTTTTTCCAGATTGCGGTTGTGCTTGAGATAATCACCCACCCAGTCGCAACCACGAACAAGCAGATCACCAAGATTTAAATTCCACAGAATTATCGTGTTGTCATCACTAGCTGATGCTAGTGTTTGACCATCTGGGCTAAAACTGACACTTAATACTGGGGCGTGATGCCCATTGAGACTTTTAATTAATTTGCCTTCCCGACTCCACAGTTTCACTGTACTGTCCCAACTGGCAACGGCGAGCAATTCACCATTAGGATTAAATGTTACAGCGTTAACGCTATCGCTATACCCCTTTAATAAGGTTTTTAACAACGTACCATCCCGTCGCCACAGTTTCACGGTGTTGTCCCAGCTGGCAGAAGCTAGCAACTCGTCAGTGGGACTAAAGCTGACACCTAACACCCAGCTGTCATGGGGCGAGAAAGTTTTAAGCAAAGTACCATCCCGTTGCCAAAGTTTAACAGTTTGGTCGTCACTGGCAGAGGCTAGAACCTGACTATCAGGACTGAAATTCACGCTATTCACCCAACCTTCATGCCCCACTAAGGTTTTAAGCAACTTGCCCTTGCGGTTCCAAAGTTTCACTGTTTTGTCTTTGCTAGCTGATGCCAAAAACTGACCATCAGGGCTGAAATTCACGCTCATCACACTATCACTATGTCCGTGGAGAGTCATGATTAAAGTACCGTCAAGCCGCCAAAGTTTTACAGTTTTGTCATAACTTCCTGAAGCCAGCATTTCACCTTTTGGATCAAAACTGACACTAGGGACTTTATCTGTGTGGCCAACCAAAGTTTTGTAAAGTCGGGTTTTGACCTCGCCATTACTGGTGTATCGTTGCCAAAGTTTGACAGTGCGATCGCCACTACCAGAAGCTAGCATATGGCCATCGGGACTCCACGCAACGCTCAAAACTCGCTTCTGATGTCCTTGGAGAATAGACGGTGTTGGGGCATCTAAACTCCATAGTTTCACGCTTTTGTCGAAACTTCCTGAAGCCAGCAATTTGTTATTTGGACTGAAAGCTACGCTGGCAACAGCATCGCTGTGTCCCTTGAAGGTTTTGAGTAAGATACCAGTAATACTCCAGATGTTTATGGTATTATCTTCGCTTCCTGAAGCTAACTTTTTACCATCGGAACTGAAACTCAAACTCCACACTGTATCAGTATGCTGCTGTAGAGTTTTGTAGAGGCGAAAGTCAAAACCGTCTTTACTGCTGTTGCGCTCTTCCGAACTTCTGAGCGGCCACCGAGGTTCTGAGCGCAGGCTTCCTCGGTTCAGACTTCTGAAAAGCCGCTGTTCAGACTTCTCTGTGCGCCAAAGTTTCACTGTCTTATCTCGACCTGTTGACGCCAACAATTTACCATCAGGGCTAAAAACAACTACAGTTACACCTTGCTGATGTCCCTGTAAAGTTGTAACGAGGCTACCATCCCGTCGCCAGATTTTCACTGTCTTGTCGTCGCTAGCCGAGGCGATGAATTGACCATCGGGACTGAAGCTTACCCAGTTAACCCACCCTCGATGTCCTCTGAGGATTTTTACTAAGCTACCGTCTTTGCGCCAAAGTTTTACGGTTGCATCCTTACTGCCAGTAGCCAACAATTCCCCGTCAGGACTGAAATTAACGCTATAAACCCAATCTCCATGTCCTTTGAGAGTTTTATCTGGCTTGGGGTAAAATTCACCTGTAATCGGATTTTTTCGCCAGATTTGCACTGTTTTATCGAGACTAGCTGAAGCTAAAGTTTGACCATCAGGGCTGAAATTTACACAGGTTACAGCATCAGTGTGACCTTTGAGGGTTTGGAGTAAGGTGCCGTCAGGACGCCAAATTTTCACCGTCCGATCTCGGCTACCTGATGCCAACAACTTACCATCTGGGCTGAAAGTTACTCCCCAGACAATATCAGTGTGTCCTTCTAGGCGGTTAACCTCCGTGACTCCATAAACTGCCTGTTGCAGGGCTGTCACCACCCGCATTCGGGTATCTGGCTGCACGACCTCTGCCTGTTTAAGTCCTCTCCAAGCCCGCAAACCTTCTAATAGGGCATCAAATTCTTTATTAGAGGCAAATAAAGCTTCGCTAGCAGCAGTGATTCCACTAATGTTCAAATTGGTTTCACTGCGTTCAGCTCGTAGAGTTTGGCGGATTGCTGCTCTTTTCTGTAAGTTAGCTTGCCACCATAATGCTGCTATTGTTCCCCCCATGATTGCCAGAACTGCGCCCGCCATCCGTGCTTCCCCCAGTCGCCGTTGCAACACCAAATTGAGTTGCTTTTGACTAAGTTTTTGGGCTACTTCAGCTCTAGTTTTTTCAAGTTTGATTTTTTCTAATTCAGCGAATATACCATAGTTGTTCTGTTGGCGAATTGGTTCAACTAAATAATCGTGAACTAACTGGTAGCGATCGCCTAATTCTTCTCTGACTCGCAACACCAACCCAGAACCCACCAATATTTCTAATATCAGTTCCCCAACTGTCTCAAAGCTTGATCTTGTATCTATATCGTGATTATTAACTAATATACCAGCTAAATCAGCTTTAGTTTTTAACGGTCGTGTGCCCTTTTCATCAGTTAACTCAAATAATAATCTCCAACTTAACTCTTCATTTTCCTGACCACAGTCTTTGATAACCTCTCCAAGCCAGCGTTCCACCAATTTTGCCGAGCCACCGCAAAGCTTATATTGTGCAAGTGTGGTAATATTTTCTATTTGTAGTTGAGCGCCGACTATTTGTAATTCAATTGGATGTACTTCGTCTAATTCTCCTGTTAAATCCTGCACTAATCGATTAATTAATTCCTCACTCAGTTCATAATGTGAACGTTGAGTAAGACTGTGAATTATAGCTTTAGCATCCTGGCTAGAGAATTTTCCTAAATAGTAGCGAATGTCCTTATCGAGAATATTTTTATTAATTACGCCTAAATCATATGATCCAGCACTATTTTTCTGGCTCAAACGTTCAAATTCTAATAAATGATGTAAATAATCTTCTCGTAATGAAAGAATAATTTTTACAAATGAAATATTTAAACATTCACTAAAAAATTTATAAAATTCTATTCTTTGTGTGGCAGGATTACTAACAAAGAAAAATTCTTCAAACTGATCTAATATGATAATTATTGTATAATTACGCTCACATACTAAACGAATTTTTTCTAAGAGTATAGTAGGTGTAGAGTCAAAACTAACCGATATTCCTGTGTATGCCAGCGCTTGGTTTATACTGCTGATTAAGATTGTCATCCAATCAGTATAAACAGACAAAACAATAGGTACAGGAATGCGTTCACCGATAAGTTTTCCCTTAAGTGCTGGGACTAAACCAGCTTTGAGAAGTGAACTTTTACCTACACCGGATGGCCCATAAATTACTGTGAGTTTGTAGTCAGCGCGGGTAATTCTTTCAATTAAGCGATTCACATCTTGTTGGCGTCCAGAAGCAGATATTTCTTGGGCAACTTCCTCAGGAATAAACGGTATTTTGTGAGGTTCCAGTACTGGGTTAATTCTGGGGCGTTGCGGCTGCAATTGACTTGCCCCAATGAAGGCACGAAAGCCATACTGATGTTCTATTTTAATTTTTTCTTGCTTCAGGTTAAAAGCTTCTGTATATTCATGACGCTCAAAAAAGTAAAGCGATCGCAGTTCCTCTAAAATCTCTAAGTAAAGTGATGGCTGATATTGTAGCTCACAAACGACCTTCGCCCATTCCAGGTTATTCATAGCTTCTTCAAATTGACCGAGATGCCGCTGTGCACGTGCTAGCAAGAGAAGATACCAACTTTCTTGTTGTCGTCTTCGCAAAGCGTCTCGCAGAGACACTTGTGTTACTTCTTCAGAGATAGAAAGTGCTGTATTTGCTAATTCGTGAGTTAGTATCCAATTCGACTCAGAAGCCGCCACATTTGCCAAAAAGCCATAATTTTGAGCAACTTGTGCGGGAGTTCCATAAGTTTTATGTAGATGTAATGACTTTTGAGCTAATTCTTTTAACTCATCCCAGGCTTGTAAGCGTTGCAGCATTTCACAAGCAGGCAAAATGAATTTAGCAACTAAGTCTTGTCTTTGTACCTCTTCCAATAACTCCAAGCATTGTTTAAACCACAACAGAGCATGTTGGCAATAGCTACTAGTATTCTGGTATAAGTCTGCCATTCGGTGATAGCAAAGCCCCAGGTGGAATAATACTATTGCTTGCTTGAGTAAAGACGAGCAAGGAGTAGGTTGTGGACATGAGAGGGATAAAGAAGAATCACTCTCCCACTCTGCTACTCTGCTTGCTTCCTGCTGCCACAACGCTAGGCTTCTTTGATAATTAGCTAAAGCACCATTGATTTGATCATTGGCGTATTTATCTCGCCCCAAAACAAATTCTAAACTAGCTTCTAATCCTGGTGTTAATTGAACGCTATACAGACGCAGCAAATCATTACGGGCTGATTCTATTTCGTGGCGGTGTTGGGACTTGGGATCTAATTCTAAGAAGGCATTAGATAAAAATGTTTCAGCACCTGCTTGTAAAACTTTGGCAAATAGAGATTCTTCTTCTTGATGGATCAAAGCAACTAAATCTGCTTTGGCCATTTCAAATTTAATCGTGGTTGCAGCCCAGCTTTTGAAATCAGGCGCTAATTTAGAAAGTAATGATCCCACTTCATCTTGTAGCCACAACACTACTGGAAATGGGAAAGTTATGGCATAGATATCTCGCGCTTTATTGATGCCTGTAAGTAAGTTTTCCAAGTCGATAGTTGCCTCAATACCAAAAACCATCACAGCAGATGGCAAAGAGTCTGTAACGACGGCAGGATTATCTAAAGATAGTTCTGAAATTATTGTGCTGTGTAAGGAAGTAATTGATGGATTGAGAACGATTTCTCTAATATTGATGTCTTTGGTGGTCGAGCGAATATTATCTAACATTTGCTCACGTAATTGCCCATAGTTACATCGAACTAAAATTAGGGCAAATTGACCTTCAGAAAGTGCGATCGCTCTAATCAGTCTTTGCAAAGTATCCTGATTTTCTTTGGCGTGGACGTGTAGCTGCTTGTCATTAGTCATTGGTTATAGGGCATTGGTTATAGGGCATTGGAAATTGGTCATTAATGCAATGACAAATGACATTTAATTACGAATTAGAATTAGTAATTATTGTTGACTCGCCCAAGACTGTTACTTGTTTTGTTGCCAAGCCAAAACTTTTACTGTTTCTGCCAAGGCTGGACTGATGCCAAACCAGCGCCCTAGAGAATCACGATATTCAAATAGATACATACTTCTTAGTAAGCTTTGGTAGTCAGACTCGCCTTTAACTCTCTGCTGCTGCACTACTTCAAACAATAATTCCCACTGGGATTCATCAATAGCTAATAGCAGATCATCGCGGTAGTCCTTAATCACGGCTTCTAAGCAGTCCTTAGAAAAAGGTGGATCTTGTCGTTGCAAGCAGCTATAAAGTAGACCCAATAAGTTACGAATGTGACCACCACTAACGCGACATATACGATCCAAGGTTTGGGAGTGATCAAATAATTCTGTAATTAGTGAAAGCCTTCCATTCAAAGGAACTTCTGGAAAAGCTCTAGCTAGAACTAACTGGCGCACTAATGACATCCCTGGTTCATAGTCGCTGCCATCTCTTTGCCGAACCAATACCATCGGCAGTACTTTAGGCGCAATCCCTCCCCCCAGGCGATTTTTCAGCGTCTCGTACTCATTAGAAAAAATTAACGTTAGGGGAATTGTGTAAACTACGTGGCACTTGAGTCGGCGTAACTGTTCGCCTCGGTCGATGAAGAGATATTCTGGTTGCGATCGCCCCGATGCTAAGGGACGCATATCTACCCGATCCAAATTATCTACAATCACTACCAGTCCTTTTTGGCCCCGTAGCTTTAGCTGTTCAATAGCTTTTTCTAAAATTTCTTCGTTAATCGCTTGCAAAATACTACTGGTACGTGGTTCCAGATATTGCCTCAGTTGATTACGCGTCTGGGTGCTATCTTTGGTTTTGGCGGTAATTTTGGCAATACCCAAGGACAACTCTGCTTGTCCAGAAAGCTCTATTGGGGTTTGCAAAAAATCACCCACTTCTTTAAGCAAATTGGTAAAGTAACCAGCTTTAAGTTTGATGGCAATGCCTTCTAAACTAGCACTGACTTGACGGGCTACACTCAGCAAAATATCGCTGATATCAATATCCGCCATGTCTAAGTCTTGACTGGACTCAAAATAAACCACATGAAATCCCGCCAATTCTAGTTCTGTCTTGAGGCGCTGCAATTCCGTTGACTTACCGCAGCCAATGTGACCCGTAAATAACTGGCAGGTAGGCTCATCAGGGGAAATCCGGCAGATAGTCCGTTGCAATTCTTCGACAATCTTGCAACCACGTACATCAGCAAAATCTATGTAATACTGCCGATCTAGGACGTTGCTTATATTTAGCGTGTAGCTAGGGTTACACGCTTTATAAAAACGTGACAAATTTAATGTTGTTCTCATGTATGTATATGTGTATGTAGATGCAGGTAAGCTTAAATTTTTATACAAACAATCTCTACGTAAGATGTAAATATACGACTAATTCGCAAGTTGGTAGTGTCTTACAAGGGACAGCATTTCGTGCAGGATTGCTGTCAGGAGTATGGTAGAGATTTAATTAACCCTAATAGCCTTAAGCATATCTGTCCTTTTTGCACCTGCTATTGAGATTTTGACAATCTCTAGTTTTGTTTAATCTGGCAAAACCTTTAAGACTTAGTAAATTAGTAAAAAAAGCTACAAGAGTGCATGGTTCTCAGTTTGTATAGCTGACGAGTATAACTAGTATGAATTATAGCAAGGCACACAGAGATTTAGGAGTGCTTGTTAAGCATTTCACATTTTATTTGTCAAGAAAACAAAATCCTAGACATTTCAGTTAATATTTTGTAATCTTTAGGGAAAAATCTTCAAAAATACTTGTCAAAAAAACTATAGTGAGTTAAGAATGGACACCGGAAACTTTAATAGGAACGATGACTAGCGCGATGATTTTTGTGTAGTTACTATAAAGTGTTACAAAAAATCTTGAGGAGAGTAGCTAAAAAATGCCAACAGTGTTTACTGAAATTAAGAATGATCCGAGCGCGTCAAGGAATTTGGATTGTAATCAGAAAGGGGTTTGAATGGCTGGCATAATATCAGTTTCCCGCACGGATCTAGCCCAGCGTCGTCAGAAATTACGTCGGCAGCGGCAAATGAGGATTATTCAGGCTATTTGGCGAACCTTTGCGATTACTGGTTTAGCGGGTGGATTGCTGTGGGTGGCAATTCAACCAGTGTGGATGCTAAAAGCTCCTAAACAAATAGTGATGAAATCAGGTAATAAATTACTGTCGGATGAGACTGCTCAATCATTGTTGGTGCTATCTTACCCTCAGTCTTTGTGGCGGATTGAACCGTCAGCGATCGCTAACTCTTTGAAGAAACAACCAACTATTGCCCAAGCGCTCGTTAGACGCCGCCTGTTTCCTCCTGGACTAATCATCGAAATCCAAGAACGAGTTCCTGTAGCGGTGACTCAAACACCTGGCAACAAAAAAGTAACAATCGGCTTACTAGATGCAAGTGGGGTCTGGATGCCCTTAGAAAAATATACATCATTGAATCCCACCAGCAAATTACCCAATCTTAAAGTCATTGGATCACCAAAACAATACTGCCTCTACTGGACTCGACTTCATCAAGCTGTCAGCCAAAGTCCCGTAAAAGTGATGGAAATTGATTGCCAAAATCCGACGAATTTAATTTTGAAAACAGAACTAGGAAATGTGCATCTCGGTGTTTCGGGACTCCAATTGTCTAAACAAATTAAGGTACTCGCCCAAATGCGCCATTTAGCAGCAAAACTTAATTCTAGTCAAATAAAATATATTGATCTGAAAAATCCAGAATTTCCCTTAGTACAAATGAACCAAGAAGACCAAAAATTAACTCCCAAAATCTCTAAAAACATCTAGTGTGTTTAATGTATTGATAGCTCTTAGTAAATTAAGAAGCTCTATGCTGATAAATATATTTATTATTTTCAGTTTTTCAGCAAAGGGTACGAAAACTGGCATTAACTTCTAATTAAAATGAGAAGATAAATCATAAAATCTCTATTGCGAGTCAAACACTCTCAATTATCACCCTAACATCTAAATATAAGGGTGCAAGATGTCGGACAATCCAATGATGGTCTGTGGCGTGCAAAACTCCTTCTGTCCATACATTCTTTGACTGAACCCAATGCGGAAAAAAGAAAAATGCTTAAGTTTTTTATTAATATCCGACTACGAGCCGAGGACGCTGATGAAAACGGCTTGCGCCATCATCGAAGTGCAGAGCCAAAAACGCTCTAGTTCTGGTTTAAACATTGCCTCTAGGCAATCAGTTTGGACTAATCTGTGCCGTAATTCCTATTGGGTGACGAAACCTCTTGGGAAATATTGATTTGTTGACCGCACTAGTGTAGGTTCTCGTAGGATAGACTATTGCTTCAACAAAGTGTCCATTAAGACCCCCAAACAACAAATTAATCAGGTATTGTCTGACAAGTAAATTCTTGCTTATTTTAACCTTAAAGATAAGTAATTAGAAGGTAAAATTTGTGTCTAAAGTTGCAATCATCCCCAATGGTGAAACCTATTAACAATATTATTATTGAGGCAGAGAAGAAACGCTGTAGTGTATCTTTACAACTTATACCCTCTGCTAAGAATAATGAAGAGATTAGTGTCTGCTTGAAGTTATACAGGTCAATTTTAGATAAAGGTAAGTATACTTTTCTAGAATTGGCTATGCGATCGGCTGCATTAAAAGCTCATCCCATAGCAAATTTTCGTACCGCCAATTCTGTTAGGCTTGGCAGTAGTGAAAACAATAAAAGACAGTGCCATAGTATTGTGGCACTGTCAAACTATAGTTGACTCTTAAGTGAATAACACCCGAAAAAGCCGTTTATCTACCCCTTCAAAAATCCAATGACGCTTGATAATAACCAAGGACTTACCTATAAAAATTCCCAATCTACGGGACAACCGGGGTTTTCTCTGTCAGTTAACTCGACCAATCCCTTTAATAACTCTGGGCTGAACTTCGGACAAAATCACGATGGTAAAAAGATTTCTGCTGAAAATAGCCGAATTGGCGAGATTGTACCTGGTCGGGTCGCCAACATCAAAGTGATTGGTGTCGGTGGCGGCGGTGGCAATGCTGTTAACCGCATGATCGAGTCTGATGTCTCTGGGGTAGAGTTTTGGTCTATTAACACTGATGCCCAAGCTCTTACCTTAGCCGGCGCTCCAAGTAGATTGCAAATTGGACAGAAGCTAACGCGGGGTTTAGGCGCAGGTGGTAATCCTGCCATTGGTCAAAAGGCAGCTGAGGAATCACGAGACGAAATTGCTACAGCTTTGGAGGGAGCAGACTTAGTATTTATCACTGCTGGTATGGGGGGTGGTACTGGGACAGGTGCAGCTCCAATCGTGGCAGAAGTAGCTAAAGAAATGGGCGCTCTGACTGTTGGTGTAGTCACACGTCCATTTGTGTTTGAGGGACGCCGCCGCACCAGCCAAGCGGAACAAGGTATTGAAGGACTAAAAAGTAGAGTAGATACACTGATCATTATCCCGAACAATAAACTGCTGGAAGTGATCCCCGAACAAACGCCTGTACAAGAAGCTTTTCGCTATGCAGATGATGTACTGCGTCAAGGAGTACAAGGTATTTCTGATATAATTACGATCCCCGGTTTGGTAAACGTTGACTTTGCTGATGTCCGAGCTGTGATGGCAGATGCCGGATCGGCATTGATGGGAATTGGCGTGAGCTCTGGAAAATCTAGAGCCAGAGAAGCTGCGATCGCAGCTATTTCTTCACCCTTACTAGAATGTTCTATTGAAGGCGCTAGAGGAGTTGTCTTTAATATTACTGGTGGTACTGACCTCACCTTGCATGAAGTGAATGCTGCCGCAGAAGCAATCTATGAAGTAGTTGATCCCAACGCCAATATTATTTTTGGGGCTGTAATTGATGACAGGCTTCAAGGTGAGGTGAGAATTACTGTAATTGCCACTGGATTTACAGGTGAAGTACAAGCTGTGCCACAACAAAACGTGGCTAGTGTTCGGGTAGCACCTAATACTCCGAAACGAACAACACAGCAACCCGCAGTTAATTCCCCAACCTCAACTCCAACTCCAACTCCAACTCCAGAACCAAAAGAAAAGCCTGGATTGGATATACCTGATTTTCTCAGAAACCGACGCACACCACGGAATTAAGAGATTTTGGATTTTAAATCTTAGATAAAATTAGCAGTCTCAGGTCAGGCTGAATGCTGTATAAAATCTGCTAGTTCCAGGGTTTTACCAAGGACCGAGGTAAGCAATGCGTTGCCATACCCAATTTTGACAATTGGTAAAAAAACTTGTCAACGCTACTTTATAGAATGAACTTGCACAGGAGTCTGCTGATTCCCTTGTCCATCTGTGCTTTTGCAACAAAAAAATAGGAAGGACTGCCCAATTACGGATGCGTAGGCGTAGCCCGTCGTAGATGTAGCGCAATCTCTAACTTTGCGAGGCATTAAACTTAATATGGCGATTGCACATGGTTAAGGTGTTCGATCTGCTGGCATAAATCACACAACTCGTCGATGGGTTCTGGGCGGTGCTTGAGAAAGTATCTCAGATTTAATTCCTTAGTACTCCAGTTGGTGATCCGGATCATAGTTAGGGTCTAGAGCCACCCTTTTATTTAAGTCTGGTAGTGGTCAAGTAGCTAGTAGCTCCTTGCTGAATACCTTATAAGGTCTGTGTTGGATTAGGAATTGGGGAGATGAGGGGGATGAGAAAATCTCAATGCCCAATGCCCTATTAAACCTTAATTTTGGCGAACAAAGACTCGTATTGTTTTGTTGCTGGTAGGAGTAAGGGAAGCAAAAATTCACTTTTATCGAAAACTTTGCGTAGGCGTAGCCCGTCGTAGACATCGCTCTGTAACAGACTCCCCAATGGTTCTTGGATATCAGAAGCGACAATATTTGTAGAAATTGGCGAATTACTTTTGGTCAGCACAGAAATTTGTTTAGCGGTGCTTGGTTGCCAACAAAAATCAATCCATTGATCTGATAACGTACCCTTAGCAATACCTGCGGGACGTACCCACAAGTCTGCCCAGATTGCTGTTCCTGACTTGGGGATAACTGCGGCAAGTTGCGAATAACGCCCCAAAATTGGCAGTACATCGCTTGACCAACCAACTGCTACCCAAGTGTCTCCCATAATTAGAGGTTCCAAGTAGTTATCGGAACTGTAGAACTTCACCTGTTGGTTTAATGTCCGTAATTCCTTTTCTAAGTCTGGAACTTGGTCAAGATTCTCTGTATTATAAGATTTTCCCAGCTTCTTTAAGACCAAACCAATAACTTCTCGTGGTTGATTGAGTAGAGAAATGCGTTGCTGTAGTCCATCTCGCCACAAATCACTCCAATCTCTGGGCGTCCATCCCAATTCTCGGAACTTGTCACGGTTATAAACAATCACCGTGCTACCCCAGCGGTAAGGTGCACCCCACACCTTTCCTTGAGTATCCAAGTTACCTTGGTCGTTGCGCGTTACCAGTTTCTTCCATCTTTCATCCAAAGCAGACCACTGCTTTAATTGGTTTCCCTGTACCTCTTGGAGTGGCTGAATCAATTTTTGCTCAATAGCTGCTTTTAGCCAGTAATCTCCCAATGTTACTAGGTCTACGTCAGTTGCTTTTTGACCTTGCCTAAATGGTATAAAGCGACTCCACCCCTGTTCATCAGAGGTTTTTGGTTTCTGCTGCCAATTTTGTAATTCCTTAAATAAATCCTCTATATGTTCAACTGGAGCAAACTTTAATTGCACCTGTTGCTGCAAACTTTTATGAAATTGATTAACTACCTGACCAGGTATTGAACCTTTTAATAACTGTACTTTTAGTTGCGTCCGGTTGTTTCCACCACAGCCAAAAAGCAGTTGTGAAAGTGCCAGTGTACTTGTACTTAACAAAAAAGACCGTCGATCCATTGATTTTGGATTTGAGATTTTTGATTATACCTAATATTAAGCAGAGATTTGCCAAAAGCTGACTAACTGAAAAAGTTTAGTTGCAAAATTTTTAACATTTTTAGGACTTACGCATTGACAGAAAAGCCTAAATGACAGATATGCTTTTTAAGCCTTTTATCTAGATTTTTCAACTACCTTTTTGCGATGCCTGGGTTGGGCTACGCCTATGCAACTAGTAAAGGATGGTTTGTAAAAGGCTGAAATGACCTATTTGTGTTACTACACAAGATGATTTGTTTGTACAGTGCGTAAGTCCTAAAAAAGTTAAACACATTGTTACATATATTTATATAAGAATGTGATATATATACTTAACTTATGCCTTTCAGTCGATACCTCACTATGCAAACAAAAAAAAAACAACTCTAAGACTGGTATCCTTAGGGTATTGTATGTTTCAAAAACCAAGATTTTCTTATTAATCTGCGTTTTTATCATTAGTGTTTTTGGCATCTTGTTATCAAATTGGTTGATGACAAGTCAGACAGCTTTCGCAAAAATTGACTTTTTGCAATTCCTCCCTTCTTCACTGATAATAAGGTTTACCCAGTTGAGAAAATTGGTACTAATCCAGCCCGCGCCCAGTCTCGCTTGGCACTGGTGAAATTCTTAGTGCCTACCAAGCTATACAGTTTCAATAATCCTGTTCCCATACCTGCTGATGCAAAAGTGTTGGATGTCCCAACCCCATCTGATAGCCCTATTAATCAACGACCAAATGGTGGTTACAAAACTACTTCCTTACGTGGCCTTTATTTAAACCCACCCTATTTACATGATGGTGGTGTAGCAGTACGGGCTGGTAGTTTAAAATTTGACTCTAAGGGCGATTTCACTATTGTTGATTCGACTGGTTTAGGGTTGCCTGGCACTCTGCGCCAAAGTATACCAGCCGATGCTGTTAGCAGCTTACGGGCTTTAGTCGATAGGGAACTTCGTGCCAAAGTCATCAATGCTAACAAAGCTGATCGGGACTTAGTAAGTAGTAACCTTGATGGTACAGGTCATAAATTTTATGTAGATAGACGGGCTGGATTTAATTCCAACCAGCAAACAGACCTGATTAATTTCTTGCTAGCACTTGATGACAATCCTGGAAGCTTTTAATTCAAGTTACGGCTGATATCTTAATGTTAATACCAAGTCGTCTACGGATACGTCATGAACGCGACTTGGTATTACTTCAAGCAAGAGTAATAGAGCAAGCATATTTTAAAGCAATCATAAATCGGAGATGCACCATGAATCTTATCGATGGATGCCTTTATGGGGCTTCTTCTAAAAAGCTACTCTTTGGCTTTCGCTTTGTCCACCAGCCAAAACCAAGAGCAATCAATGAGCCACCTACTGTGTAAGGTTCGGGAACAGATCGTGGACTGACACTAAAGCTGCCATAATCTACATCACTTGAAAGCTCTGAATAACCTTCAGTGAAACTACTGTAAAATACGTTAACGTTTCCATTTCCGTCTTCCCCGTTTCCCGAAACTATGTAAGAAAAACCGTTTTGAGTTAACAGCGGCGTACTTGCATTCAAGAAATTATCATTAATACCGTATGTACCCGGGGAGAGCAACCCGATTATTGTCTCGGTAATTCCTTGGACTTTTCTTGTGCCACTGATTCCTGTGATTGTGTAATTATTGTTTATGGCATCTAGATCGGTAGTAGTAAGGATGCCGCTAGCGAAAATCGGTGTACTATTTGCCTCATAACTGGGAAAAGAGTACTGAAAATCAAATAGCTGTACAGCTTGTGCCGCAGAAGACGCACCAATACCAGTGATGCCCATAACAGCACTAGCGGTAGCAATGCCAAGATTTTTAACTAATTTCATCAAATAACTCTCCCGAAACAAGAAAGCAAACATACTAGCATAAATGCCCAAAATTTATCCAAAGCTCTTTGAGTCCCGTAGTTTTGTTGTTAACTATTGATTTGGCGAAGGCGTTCAAGTTGGCCTTCAATGGCTGCTAAAAGTTGATGTTGCTGCCAATCTTGGCTAAGATGGGCAGCGATGCAAGCTGCCCCAGCGCCCATGCCTTCTTTGACAAAGCCCTGCTCATAAGCTCGAAGTTGGGGATAACGAGAATCAGCAAAGCTCAGATGAGTTGCTAGTAGGGGAGGGGTTCCTCCACTCTGAGTTAAACGGCCTTTTTCTAAGCTGAGGGCTAAGTCAACCGTAGCACCAGTAGGATCTTCTGCTACCCAACGGGTTGTGCCTACAAGCACTTCTTCTGGTTGCCATGCCAAGTCATAAGCTTGAGCGATCGCACTCATCAGCGCATAAACTGCCAGCATTTGCGTTCCACCAGCCAGCATTACACCACAACTACGACTAGCTGCGATCGCCATCCCAGCTACCACCACCTGCATCGGATCACCCACGGCGGCGACGAGTTCTAGAGGATCAATGGAATTTTGGATTGGAGATCGGAAGTTTATCTCCCCCTGCTCCTTGCTTTCTCTCATCTTCTCCAGCCCAGTTTGCACTAGCGCCCACTTTTGCGCGTGGTTACAAACAGGGTGACTACTGTTAATTTTTCCGGCAGCTTCTATACCCAAACCAGTTAAGATTGCCAGGGCAGTTGTAGTGCCTCCAACGACGCACTCACCGACAATCAAATACCCCTGTTGGATATTAGCAGCAAGGCGTTCTCCCCAAAGTAGCCCTTGTTCAAACAAGTGGTGTACTGTTGCGATTTCCATTGCAGCACCTCCACTTAAACACCTAGCAGGAGCGCCACCTAAATCAATTACTGGTACAGCAGGAGGCTGGGGTAAACCAGCATTAAACAAATGAATTGGGATCTTTAATGACTCAAAGACAGCGCGAGAAATCAATACAGGTGAAGCCCCAGCCGCCAATGGTGGTAGGGGATATTGGGGCTTATATTCCGCGCCGTAATACAAAAACTCGGCATCGGCACAAGCAGTATATTTCCGATCCTCTGGAGTGCTACCAGCTGCTGAAATTCCTGGAATTAAACCAGTTTCAGTAAATCCTAAAACACAGGCAAATACTGGTAGACAACCACAATATCGTCGCAGCCATTCTTGGGCTTGTTTTTTTTGGGTATAAATACTAATCAAGTCATTAGTCATTAGTCATTAGTCATTAGTCATTGGGCATTGGGCATTGGTAATTAGTCATTAGTCATTAGTCATTGTTTAACCAAGGACAAAGGACAAATGACAAATGACAAATAACTATCCTTCATTATCCATGAGGACTTGTACCCAACGTGGTGGACGGGGAATAGGGTTGCCCAGGCGCTCAAAAAGCAACCATGCTGCTAGGTGTACCACAAAAAGGTAGATAAAGTTGTTGAGTAAAATTAGAGCGATCGCCCCCACTTGAATCAAAAACACACTGGGACTCGCCAATATACTCAGCTTCAAAAATAACCACTCGATGAACTCAGTTACCTGGGTAATCACATAAATCCACAGGTCTTCACCTGACAAAACAGATAGCAACCACAGCCGAAAAAAGACCCCCAAAGTACCCAACAGCGTACCTAAGGTAATAGAAACAATCCAGGGAACACGGCGACGATACCACGTCGCTCCCAAAAGCACACCCATAAAGCCGTAGGGCATGACAAACAGCAAACTGCGGGCTGGCCCCATCAATACCATCAGCAGTAACCCGGAGGTGAGTGCTGCCATCCATGCCGCACGTTTGCCCCAACGCAGATAAACTAGAGCGATCGGGACTGGAAAAAATATCCGCAAAACTGGCCCCAAGGGAAAGTAGAAATTAATAAACCAAATCAAGCTAGCGGTACTGGCTAAAAACGCTGTTTCCACCATCTTCAAGGGCGCATCAGCTTTCAGTTGAGGATGCATTAACTGCTGTTCTTTGTCTAACCAATGATCGCGGGAAGTTTGAGATTCAGGGGATGGATCTTCCTCCGGCTGATCTGGCAGAGAATCTAAAATACTCATATTTAACAAGTTGTTAAACTATCATTTTTTCTAAGGCTGACAAATCGGGGATACAAATAGTATCTTGATCCCGTTTAATCAACCCTTTTTTTTCTAGCCTTGTCAATACTCGTGTCACCGTTTCCCGCGCCAGTCCGCTTAAACTACTCAATTCCCGATGAGGTAAATTGGGGATTTCGGTTCCTGTTTGCCCTTTTTTTCCCTGTCCTTCTGCCAGAAACAGCAACGTATCTGCCACCCGTGACTGGCTATCAGATTCCCGTAATCGCAATCGGCGATTTACTTGCCGCAAACGTCGTGCCATGAGTTGCGCCAATCGAATTCCTGCCAAGGGTTCTATATGAAGTAGCTTGACAAAATCCTGAGCAGGCATACTGCCGATTACTGTCGGAGCCAGGGTAATTACATCTGTGGAGCGAGGTACTTCATCTAGCGCCGCCATTTCACCAAACAATTCCCCTTTGCCAAGAATATTCAGCGTTACCTCTTTTCCTTCCAGATTGTAGGTGCGAATTTTTACCCAGCCGTCCATAATAAAATACACAGAACCGCTCCAGTCATTTTCCAGCAAAATCACCTGATTGGCTGGGTGAGTGCGGGCAACAAGATGGATGAGGACTGATTTTACAACAACTTCTGGCAACCCTTGAAAAAAGGGAGCCGACGTGATCATCCAAGAATTAGCCTGTGCCTGCAAGCTAGATCGGTCTTCCATTACGACATCTTTATTCAAGCTGCTATATATACAACAAACAAGAGCGTCATTTTAAGCCTAAGCTATCAAGCACAGTCTCCTTTCAAAGGGAAAACTAAACTATGCTACATAAGAAAGCGACAAGAGCGTTTTTCTAAACAATTTTTACCTATAGGTTTAAATGGGGTAAAAGTTTTGCAAAAAGTTGTTAATAACCTTGTGTAGTATTGCTTAGGGGCTAGCTAGACTGCAAACTTGATTAGTTAAGAATATAGGCAAACAACATCAATGATAACTAAAGTGAGTAAATTATTGCTCACGTATTTTAGCGGGTTTCCAAAGTTTATAGATGCAACACTTAGGGTAACGCCCAATAGTAATGTGTGTATCGCAAGACTACAATTATCTTTAAACAAACGCTGACTGAAGATTGCCACGAATCCCAGCAATCCATAACATAATGACAGTCACAAGTCCAACAGCGGCTTTTGCTACTCAAAACTTCTCCTATGGTCAATGCTGCCCGTAGCAAGATCCCCATAGGGTACGGTGATTGTAAAGTAGTTGTCAGATTATTGACATACAGTTCTAGCTAAGGTATTTTAAAGTGACTTCCAGTGCAGATGAAATTCAAAAGCTGATCGCAGACATTGACAATTTACTTGCCAGTGGTGGCAAGCGCCTGTCTAGATTTCTGCCTGGTCAGGCGCAAGAGCCTAAAGAGGTTTTAGAACGAATTCGCAACTTCTTAGTGAGGCTACAAGAAAAAGAGACATTAGAGAGCGGCATCCAAAATCAGCCTTCTGGAGAACCGCCATCGCTTTTGTTAACAAAATTACTTGATCAAGGTAATAACCAGTATCCACTACCGCAGCCCGAACTCAATCAGGAGCAGAGTACTGTTGGAGCCGGACAATTAAAAAATGAATTTTCGAGCTTGATACAGCCATTGCGATCGGAATTAGAGGGGCTATTGCAAGAGCGAAGCACTCTCGTACAGGAAATTAGGCAACTAGAGCAAAGGCGATTACAAAACTACTCTTTAGCGCAGCAGTTGACAAACCAGGAGCAGATGATTACCGAGTTTTTACAGGTACTCATGAGTCGCCTTGTGCCAAGTTTAACGCCATTGGTAGCAAAAACTTGGGAGAATTCTGCCAATTCTTCAGAAGTAACTAATCAAGCAACCTCTGCAACTCAACCTTTTTTAGAATCATCAGACGGTGTGGAGCGGTTAACCCATCTGGCTAGGGAGTTGGATCAACGTCTATTATCACTAGATGGGACTGTGAATGTTGTTTTTGAGGGACTACAGCGTAACATTAATACCTATTACGAGTCCTTATCGCAAGCGCTGGCAAGAATGCATAGCAAGGGAATGCAAGGCGAAGAGTTGATGGCCAGCTTTCTCAACAATTTGATCCAACATTTGCAGCAACAATCCCCCAATTTCCAGCCATCTTTCCTTGGGGTAGAATCTGAAACACTGCCTCCATTACCATCATTGGCTGATTCAGGCGATAGTAGCACTGGAGTTGCGCCCCAACCCCTAGAGCTTATACAGCCAGAAACTTCATCTTCACTCACAATTAATCCTGAACAACAGGATACTACTCTCACAGATGATCTAGATGCAGTACTGTTTCAGCTTGGCTTAGACTCGCCTCAATCTTCTGGAAACCCGACCAAATTACCGCAAGATATTTCTGCGTTAATTGGTGATGAAGTAGACCAACTTTACGCCAGTTTATTCGGTACTGATGATGTTAATAACCCAAGCCTTGAGGTTGCCATAAATGACTTATCTGCTTCTGTCACAGCCTCTCCACCAATATTGAAGATCGCTGAGGACGCACCTGCCCCTCTAACCGTGGATTCTGCGGTTGTGACACCAGATACAGGTCTTTTGGATTTGAGCAATGCTGACCCACAAATAAACCAAGAAACTCCAGTAGAAACCACAGATTTATCAGATTCAGCCGAAGCACTATTTTTTCAAGAGGATACTGACTTAGACTCGCCTTTTAACTTTTCTACACTACAAGAAGTTTCGGCAACAAACAGTTTGGTGCAACTTGGCACTCAGCCAGCTAGTGCTGATACAATTACTACTCTGACTGAGCTATGGGCTGATGCAGGTAGTGATCAGCAACTGTTGGAAGTGTCATCCTCTATGGATAATGTCACAACTACAGCACCAGTCACCTCCGAAGTCGCAGAAATTGCGATCGCAAAACCCATCGATCACGTAGCGTCTGGCAGAGAAGATATCGCCACAGATGATCAGCCAGAATCGTCTTTAGATAATTACATTGCTGCTTCGCCCCAGGAAAACTTGCTTTCTGTTGAGTCAAACCAGGCTTCAGTCGTGCCTGATATTTATTTAGACGAAGAACAGTTACAGCAATTAGATCGGGATTTAGCTAATTTTGATCAGCAGCTAAATTCTGAGTCGCAGCCAGCGACTAACTTAGATGGTTTCTCGGAACTAATTGGTAAAACTCAAGACACAATCTCCACAATTTCCTCTGAAAATCTTGAAATAGCAGAAAATACCTCAACTGCCGCTTTCTCCAATTTGGCAGTTCCCCAGGTAGAAACTGAAAAAAAGGAAGTCACAACTCCTGTTCAAGAAAGTTCTTTACCTCCAATTTCCAACTCCATAAACAATCCAGAAGTTTCGCTCAATGTTCTAGAATCAGTCTGGTATTTAGGAATTGATTTAGGTACAACAGGAATTTCTGCCGCATTATTAAATCGCTCGACTTTTGTTGTACATCCTATCTACTGGTCAGCAGAAAATCCCCCAGGAACAACTTCCTTCCAGCAATCATTTCGTTTACCAACAGAAGTTTATCTGCCTACAGCTTCTATACCCCAGGGCGAAAATGAAAGCATTGAAGTACATGAGCAGACAGCACCTGCGGCTGTTGCTCAGGAAAAAGTATCTGACCCCTCGCCTACTACTTCTGCACCATCTAAATCAACAACAGATCCGACGACAAACAATCTTTACTCGGCACAGTTGAAGCCCTATTTACAAGTAGCTATTCCCTACAAGAGTGAGCGACAAAAATGGGAACCTGTTTTGCAATTAAATGAATTTTCGGCAGGGCCTTTGATTTGGGTTGTGCGATCGCTCTCTAAACTCCTGTTGACCCTCAAATCCGATCAGACTAGTACCACCCCTAGTTTAATCGCTGCTGCTGTTGGCATCGACGAACAAAATTTTTCGCAGATTATCAATAATATTGCTGGTGTGATTTGCACCTGTCCATCTAGTTGGTCGGAACAATACCGCTTCAACGTCCGGGAAGCTTTACTCACCAGCAAACTGATCCAACATCCGCAGCAAGTCTTTTTTGTGGAAGAAGCGATCGCTAGTTTACTCCCGGAACTCGATGCTGCTGACGGTGAGCAAGTAAAATTAAGCGCTCGTCAAGGTTCTCATCCGGCAAAAACCAGCGAACATCCCATTGTTGGCAACACCCTCGTCATTAATATTGGGGCAACTGCTACAGAAATGTTACTGGTCGATATACCAGAAAGCCTGCTACAATTGACATACAATGATTTCATGCTCCACAGTTTTGCATACGCTGGCAAGGGAATTGAACAAGATATTATTTGCCAGCTGCTATTGCCACCGAAATCTCGGCAATCCCGAAGAGAAACACAAGGCGATGCCTCCGGCGGGCTAAACCTACGCCAAAACATTACCAGTAATCTTTGGCAATGGCAACCCTCAATTCCCGGTTTAGACCAAATGCGCTGGGAGAGTTTAAAGTTAGAAGAATTAGAACTACCGCGAGTCGGGGAGCCAGATATCACCGCTCGGATTCGCCTCCAACAGCGTCTAGAAAGTTCTCTACTGGGACAGGCGGTATTAGATGCGGCACTAGCTCTGAAGCTGATTTTGCAACACCAAGACTCTTTTACCCTGGAATTGGCTGATCAGCAGTGGATTCTGCAGCGAAGAGATTTAGAAAGTCAGGTATTTATCCCCTTTGTGCGTCGCCTGAATCGAGAACTCAACAAGTTATTGGTAGCTCGTGGCATCCCCACAGAAGCAATTAATCAAGCTATCTTGACCGGTGGTGTGGCTTGTGTCGGCACGGTGAACCGCTGGCTAAAGCAAAAACTCCCCAACGCTAAGATTATTCAAGATTTATATCTGGGCGAAAACGGCGCTCCCAATTGCAGTCGGGTTGCTTATGGCTTGGCGATGCTGCCTCTACATCCTCAGATGTTAGATATACCCAGGCAACAGTACACTGATTATTTCCTGTTTACAGAATTGCTGCGGCTGTTACCAGACCGACCCTTATCTTTTGGTGAAGTTATCCAGTTATTTGAGGGTCGTGGGATCAATACCCGCACTTGTCAGCAACGGCTGCTAGCTTTTTTGGAAGGTGAACTACCTTCCGGCTTGATACCTTCAGTCACAGACTCAACTTGGCTTACCCAGAGTTCCCAAGAAAATCCCGACTACAAAGCGATCGCTACGGCACCACTTTTTGAGAAACAAGGCAGTCTCACCTATCGTCCCAATTCCCAACAACTTTTGTCTTTGCGTCATTATCTAGATGCGATCAAGGCTAGTAATCAACAATCACTAGAGGAACCATATACAGTGAATTTTGCCTTAGCTCCTCACAAACATATTCGGTAGATGGAGAAATGGGGGTGAGAAATTCTACTCACCCGACTATTTCGCTTATTCACTCACCACAGAAGCACTGCTCTCTTGAGCTTCTTGCCAAAGTTTTTGCAAAAAGAACTCAGCGCGATCGCTCATTGTGGTGACAAACACACCTACAGCATCCTCGGAACTGTTTGATAGCCAAGAACCCCGCAGAGTGACTTCTATATATTCGGCATCGCAGGCACTAAGGGCAATGATTTCTCTGTCACCTCTTTTTACCTCAACCTTGAGCAACTCTACTTCTAGCAAATCAACAGGAAGCAAGAAGGAGGCGGTAATGGGTTCAATGCAAAAACTTTGCCCAACTCGCAGGGACAAAATCACTCGTTGCGCTACCCATTCTTCTAGCGACTGAGTAAGACATTCTAAATAAAAGCTGCTTTCAGTGTAAGTTAATTTCAGCATTCTTTATGCTCTCCTGTGATTCCAGGTTTGCTTGCACATCTATCCAAAACTATTCAACAATTGCTCTAACACTTGCATTGCGATCGCCATTAGGCGGGTGCTTTGCACATAGTTGCCTTGGCGCAACCTCTGGTAGAGAAGATATCGTCACAGATCGACTCCCAATACGGTTCGGTTAAGACTTGATCCCCCCAACCCCCCTTAAAAAGGGTGGGCTAAGAATAGCTCTATTTCCCCCTTTTTAAGGGGGAGCCAGTCCGCCCTTGCGGTTTCCCCACTTGAAGGATCTGGCGTGGACTAAGGGGGATCTTTAAGGACTATGCACCTTATCCGAACCGTATTAGATCCACTCCTGATAAAAAAACCCCCGCTTCAAATTTGGGTGAAGCGGGGGTGAGAAATTGACCGGAAAACTTTCTGGTCTTATATCGGTACAGTATTTCTTTGCCTGTACCCCCCGCTTGCTTCATCTAGTTGTGGTCTTGCAATCAGTAGACTAATGCTGAGATATCTAAAATCATAATTACCCTCTGTGATTTGCCGATGATTTTGGCTGCCATCGCCCATAAATAAATACTCCACTTCCATAGCGGCTGATTCCCAATTGCCTCGGCAATTGGTGGCACACAAAGAAGTGGAGATGGGGTAAATGGATTTCACAGAAAATTTCACCTATTAAACATTCCTTTAAACATACTACACTTGTATTACTATCCTGTCTATACCTTCTAAGGAGAAAAAGTGATGCATACAATCGCTCGCACCCCAACAACTGATATGGAAGTTACCAGCATCCGCTTGGAGCGGGAACTCAAAGATAAACTCAAAGAAATAGCTGGCAATCAAGGGTATCAAGCTCTGATCCGAGATATCCTTTGGAATTATGTCCAGCAAAAATCAGGTGAGTGGAAGCCTCGATTTTCGCAAGCTGACATTCGAGCTAGCATAGCTGCCACAGCTCAACAAGAAGAACGCTGTGTACTAACAGGTCAACTAATTCAACCCCAACAACCGATGTTGTTAGGACTGACGAGGAATGGCGATATGGTTCCTCTGAGTGTCGAGAGTTTGGCTGGATAGTCTTATGTTCGATTGAACACAGCCCAGTTATCCTTACTGATAATTGGGCTGTATTCAAAATTTAGCTTTATTCAAGGTAACACAGATAAAAAGGGTCGCCTTTTAAATATCCTAATATTAAGAATTGATATTACAATAATTTTGATTAAATTAAGTATTTATACGGTTAAATTTCTCAAGCTTTTGCCTTAATTCTAGAGAAAATACGGTTTATGTATACTTCACAGAGAAGATATCCTAAGTCAAAGTTAGTTAATTATTTCAATATAAAAAAGAAGCCATAAGTAAGCTGGCTGAGGCATTCTAGGATATCTTAAGTATTTCATTACCTATGTATCAATTTGCCTAATATAGCGAGAATTTGGCCATCTGACATGGAAAAGGGCTATAACGGGTGAGAGAAAGTATTCATCCAATATTTGTCAATTATTAGGGTGTAGTAAGACAACTAGTGGTAAAGAAGAAATATGCCAAAAGGTTGGGTACACAAACAATGGAGTTATTATCGGAGGGCGTGCCAGGAATGAAAAAGCCTTTATCGTCACCGCCACAGTACGTAGATGACATAGATCAACCACAACGTCACAAAGTCAAGCTGATGCAGCATCAGGAAGCACCTGTCCGCCAGTTAATACAAAAGATTAACCAAATTATTGTCAATAGCTCAACTACGGCATTGATGCTGCAAGATATTGCTCAATTGCTAGGAGTTGTTTTTCAAGTAGATTGCTGCTGCTTGGTTTCAGTAACGGGTGAGACATCCGACGAAGCGACTACTACCAATTGGTGTGCTGATGAGTATCTAGGTTTGCCACACCAAGAAGAGATGTTTTCGATGGAACAGTTGCTTATGCACTCGCCAGTGGTGCAATGTGCTGCTGAAACATTGACTATTGAAGATATTCCGATCATTCAGAATAGTTTGATAATTGGCTGTAAATATTTGCCACTACCAATAAAAGCAGTATTGGCAATTCCCACCCAGTTTGGTGGCAATAATAATGGGGTGATTAGTCTGATTAAATTCCAACGTTATGATTGGAGTGAATCAGAAAAGCAACTGCTTAAAGAAGTGGAGTCGTCTTGCGCGATCGCTTTTTCTCGCGTAGCCCAAGCCCAGCTAATTGCTTATCAACAACAGTCTTTGGAAAAGAGCAACCAATATCAAAACTTAATCAAGCAATTAACAATACTGAATCGCAGCAACTGGGAGCAAAATCAAATGCTCCAGTTAATTATTGCCTCTACTGCTGAATCTCTACAAGCAGATCGAGGTTTGCTCATACAGCTGAAATACACAGATCCACGATTTAGGACTCAAGGTAAAAAACAAATTCCCAAAGCGAAAGCTACAGTAATCGGCCAATGGGCTAGGGAAATACAAAGTTTCCGCACTAGTGAACTAAATAGCTTAGATCAATCTTTCTGGCTTTCAGACTGCGGTTTATGCCAGCGTGCTTTTATAGATCCAGGAAAAGCAGTAATCTTCGATGACTATACAGACCAAAACGATACCTTTACAGTAGCTCCATTATTTGAAATAGAGAAATTGCCTGCTGTATTATTAATGCCATTAGAAAGTCAAGGCCAAATCTTAGGATTCTTGGTGCTACAGCAATCTGTTACTCGTAGTTGGCAACCAGCAGAATTAAATCTTGTGGAAATGGTTTGCGCTCAAGTGAGTAAGGCCATAATTCAGTCACAGACATTGCGCCAAGTCCAAACTTTGGTAGATGATCGGACGGCGAAACTACAGAGTAGTCTGAAAATTGAGCAAAAATTGCGTGAAACACTAAAGCAGCAGTTTGCGGAAATGCGGAAACTTAGCGAACTCAAAGATGAGTTTTTGAGCAACATGAGCGATCGCTTACGCTATCCTCTGACAAATATGCGGATGTCAATTCGTAATTTACGTTTGCCAGGAATAGCACCAGAACGTCAAGGTAAATATCTGGATATCCTAGAGCAGGAATGTACAAAGGAAATCAACTTGATTAATGACTTGTTGACACTCCAAAAACTAGAGTCGCTTCACCAAGCCCCACAATTAGAAACTATAAATTTAAATACTAAAATCCAGGATATAGCAGCATCTTTTGAGACAAAACTCGCAGAGAGGGGATTAAAAATTTCGGTATGTTTACCAGAAGATTCGCTAGAACTACAAACTGAACCAGAGAGTTTTGACCGCATTCTCCAAGAGTTATTAACTAATGCCTGTAAATACTCAGAGCATGATACTATCGTTCATCTGCAAGCTAGTCATCGAGTTGATCAACTAATTGATCAAGTTATCATGAAAGTGACGAATACAGGACGTGCCATTTCCGAAGAGGAAGCGACTTACATCTTTGACAAGTTCCGTCGCGGAAAAGGGCGCTGGACTCCGGGTACTGGCTTAGGACTTGCTTTGGTCAAGTCTTTAGTTCAGCATCTAGATGGGGCGATCGCTGTTGAAAGTCTCCAAATTTCGGATTCTCAACAAAGCGAAATTTGCTTCACCCTGACTCTGCCCCAATTTTCTAATGAAAGCAAACCATAATTCTGAAAGTGATTAAAGAACAAAACACAACCGAGAATTTTGATTTCCCATCTCCTAGTGATGACACCA
This sequence comes from Nostoc sp., assembly GCF_041747015.1. GTDB lineage: Bacteria > Cyanobacteriota > Cyanobacteriia > Cyanobacteriales > Nostocaceae > Nostoc. Next base: position 20,700 of record NZ_JBGTFY010000175.1, on the reverse strand, counting down.
ATCTAGAAGAGGATTTGCCTGCTGATGCAGTTGCTTTGGCAGCGAAGGTAGAGATTAAAATTGAGAAAATAGCCCAGCGACAGCGGCAAATTAGTGCTACAATCCAAATCCTCCAACCAGTAGAACACATCTGGAAGGTTCTCACAGATTATGAAGCCTTACCTGATTTTCTTCCCAACCTTGCCAAGAGTCGTCTAATCGCACACCCTAATGGTGGTATTCGACTGGAGCAAATAGGCTCCCAGCGTTTACTAAATATCAATTTTTGTGCGCGTGTAGTTTTGGATCTGGAAGAATACTTCCCTAAAGAAATTAGTTTTCGCATGGTAGAGGGAGATTTTAAAGGCTTTTCGGGTAGCTGGTGCTTAGAGCCTTATTCCCTGGGTGAGTATATAGGAACAAATCTTTGCTACACAATTCAAGTTTGGCCTAAACTTACTATGCCAGTAGCAATCATTGAAAACCGCCTGAGCAAAGATTTACGGTTAAATCTTTTAGCTATTCATCAACGTGTAGAACACTTAGCCAGCAAAAAACCTGATGTTTAGTTATACTATTATTCAGTAAGAATCCTGAATGATAGTTTTGATTGAAAAGTTACAACCAAAAACACCTTGGTTTTTTATTTTTTAAAAGTACCCCCAGGGGAATTCGAATCCCCGTTACCTCCGTGAAAGGGAGGTGTCCTAGGCCTCTAGACGATGGGGGCATAAGACTCAGACCTTTTATAAGGTAACGAATTTCCTGGCTTATGTCAACAGGTTTTGCCAAAAAAAGTTGGTGGCAGCTAAACTGGGTGAAGGCTAAAGCTTGAATAGGATACACAGCATGGAGACACAAAAAGAAGTCCATAGAAGCTTGTCCGGCTACTATACAAGTTCTCCGTTCGCGGAGCGTCCCGCAGGTGCGTCGGCATCCGGCAATGGGAACTTTGGGGAAGGCGAAGATAGAAAAAACGCTACATTCAATAGGGGATAAAGGGTATGATGTTGTACCCTGTAGAGTTAATATCTATGATTTTTTACAAAAGATTTTGAAAGAAATCGCTCAAAATCTCCAACATGGAAGCATCTTTTGAAATCACCCTACAAGTGGCGATCGCAGTCCTTGCAGGCATTAGCGCCCAAGTACTGGCTGCATACTTTCGCATACCCGGCATTGTTTTGTTATTGCTGTTAGGCATCCTGCTTGGCTCTGATGGCATAGGGCTATTGCATCCCCATTTACTAGGCAGCGGACTAGAGGTTATTGTCGCCTTAGCTACGGCAATAATTTTGTTTGAAGGCGGACTCAATTTGGATCTGCGAGAGTTAGGCAGAGTTTCAGTTAGCCTACAATTGCTCGTGACTCTAGGAACGCTAATCACACTGCTTGGTGGGAGTATGGCTGCTCACTGGCTGGGTGAATTTCCCTGGAACATAGCTTTTCTCTATGCTTCCATAGTCGTGGTGACAGGCCCAACCGTCGTTGGACCCCTGCTCAAACAAATCAATGTAGATCGGCAAGTGGCAACACTATTAGAAGGGGAAGGGGTTTTAATTGACCCTGTAGGAGCGATTCTCGCCTTCGTTGTCCTCGATACAATTTTAAACGGCGATGCTGACCCAATGAATGCGATCGCAGGTTTACTCATGCGTCTGGGTGTGGGTGCGGCAATTGGTGGTGCTGGCGGTTATGTGATGAGTTTGATTTTTAAACGCGCCAATTTCCTGTCATTCGAGCTAAAAAACTTAGTAGTGCTAGCAATACTGTGGAGTCTGTTTACCCTATCGCAAATGATCCGCAGTGAGTCGGGAGTAATGACAACAGTAGTTGCAGGAGCAGTCTTTGCTAACTCTTCAGTCCCAGAAGAACGCTTGTTGAGGAGCTTTAAGGGTCAGTTAACAATTCTCAGCGTCTCGGTGCTATTCATCTTATTAGCAGCTGACCTATCCATTGCTAGTGTGTTTGCTTTGGGTTGGGGTAGTTTATTCACCGTTTTGGTACTAATGTTCGTCGTTCGCCCGATTAATATCCTCTTGTGTACTTGGAATAGTAATCTTAACTGGCGACAGAAACTATTTTTAAGCTGGGTTGCTCCGAGAGGAATTGTTGCTGCTTCCATAGCTTCTTTTTTTGCGATTTCGCTAACACAGCGCGGCATTAACGGCGGTGACTCGATCAAAGCTTTAGTTTTCCTGACAATTATCATGACTGTCGTCTCCCAAGGTCTAACAGCTGGCTGGGTTGCTAAATGGCTACAAATCACTTCCAAAGATGCAACTGGGATAGTGATTGTGGGTTGTAATCCCTTGAGTCTTTTGATTGCCCGGTTCTTTCAAGAACGGGAAGAAAATGTGGTGATGATTGATACTGACCCCCAACGTCTTGTCCAAGCTGAGGCGCAAAATCTGCGGGTTATCGCTAGCAGTGCGTTGGATGCTGCTGTTTTGGAAGAGGCGGGACTTGCATCTATGGGTACTTTTTTGGCTATGACTAGTAATGGCGAGGTAAATTTCGTTTTGGCTCAACGCGCGGCTGAGGAGTTTAATCCGCCGCGTGTCTTAGCTGTTTTTCCTCGTGATCCGCAAGCGAGTACCTCGGTTAGTAATAAAGTTAATCAAGCTTTTATCCCAGACTTAGCAATTAAGACTTGGAATGAATATTTGAATGATGGGCGAGTCAAGTTAGGAACAACCACCTTAACTGAGTCAGAATTTTCTAATCAAAATGAGCGTATCCAAGAAATGATTAAGACTGGGGCGTTGATACCGCTAGTGGTAGAACGAAAAGAACGCTTACAGGTAGTGCCAGTAAAATACGAGTGGGAAGTTGGCGATCGCATTATCTACTTGTTGCACGATCCAAGACCTAAGCTTTTAAAACGCTTGTCTGGCGCTAACCAGTCTACTCGCCTCTCTTTAGAAAAGTTACCGGAAGTTGAAGAAGTCCCCCTCGCCAAAATATCTGAACTTTTTACTACTGACACCCCTGGGGCATAAGGGGACATCGGAGCAGGGGGAGAATAAATACTGGCTCCTCCTAACTCCTAACTTCCCAATCTGCTTGATACATTTGCCATTCTTGCCACAGTAAAGCCGATAAATGCACTATGGCAAGAATTAGCGTCACCATCGAAATTAGGTAACTGTGTATTGTGTAAAGATGTCCGACAGTAACTGTGTTAATCGCTCCACCCCCAGTCAGGATCTCGCGCAGTTGTCCACCAATAAAAGGAATAGCTTCGATGGTTCCTAGTTCAATGTTAAAACGCCAGTATCCTTCCTGAGTCCAATCTAGGATCATCGCACTCCAATCCAGTCCGATCGCACTTAGGGTAAACAAAATCCCACTAATCCAAGCCACTAGCCAACTTTTGCGAAATTGCCGACCTAAAAACATCACTACAATTTGAATCAGGGCGATCGCAATTACCGCGTTACCAGCAATATCATGGGCTCTCCGAAACAACCAGCCGTATGGCAGTTGTGTATTAATCATCTTTAAGGAATTGTAAGCTCCGCCGGCTGTCGGTTCGTAATAAAAAGCCAGCAAAACTCCGGTAGATACATAAATTAAACACAGAGTCAAAATTACGACTGATAATATCGTCGCTATTCGTCGCAAAATCCGATCAAACTGGGTGCTTTGCATAGCTCACCCCTCCTGTTCTTAACTAATTATTTATTCTTACTTACAATTTTAGCTAAGAAATATTAATAAATGTTGCATTTATTAGAAAAAATAAAGTTTTTTAAATCAAATATTGCACCCAATTTTTTAAGGGTTCTGGTGAACCATACCAAATGCCGGGACTTCTGGGAGAATGCCTCACACCTTCAATCACCAGATTTTCTGCTCCTTCCAAATGAGCCGCTTCAATGGGTGTGATTCCATCTCCCCAAGTGTTGCCCTCACCACAAGTTAATTGGTAACTACTGTAAGCTAACCAGCTACCGCGTCGTCTTTCTCCAAAGATAGTTTTGCCAGCGACACAAACGTAACGAACGTTTTTATAAAAAGCTCCTGGGTAGTTATTGGTGACAAAATCTAAATTGAAGCGCGTCCAGCGTTCTTGGCTAATATGGGGTGTACCCAAGGTGATGAGAGTGGCAACTAATGGATGCGCTTCCCTGAGAAATGGTTTAACATCACCGCGTGCTAAATAGGGCTTTTCTCCCATGTAAATGCGGGATATCCAACCTCCGGCTGAGTGACCAATCAAGTTAATTTGAGTAGCATTATATTGCTGCAATGTATCCTTGATTGTGCGATCAAGTTGTTGCAAAATCGGTGTTACGGATCTTCCTCCAAGAGTGGGAAACCAGTCACGTCGTCGCAGTGGTACTGTGACGGCAGTGAAACCTAACTGTTGTAGGGATTCTTCTAATTGGCGATAAGCGATCGCGCTTTCTAGATATCCAGGCAAAATAACTATCGGTAACGGCATTTTTAATTTTGGCTGCAATGATTGAGGGTTTGAAGTTTTTTGACGATGAAACAGTCAGGATTTAGGAGCTAGAATTGCGATCGTATGACTGACTCCTTTCATAAAAACCCAAATAGCTTGGGTGAGGTTTAAAACTAGAATGTCAATAAAATTGTACAATTTGCAACAGTTTTAGGGGTCGCTGATGTGGTAGTATTTTTACATAGGGCTGAGTCTAGGACGAGCAAGTGTGCCATCTGTTAAAAAAGTATAGTTAACTACAAAACAGTATAAAAGACAAGGCAACCTCAGCAGATGTGGTGATTTACTCAGACTTGTGCTGCTTTAACTGAAACTTTATAGATATCCAAGATACTAGTAAGTTGGCACAATAAAACCAAACTATGTAGATATTAATCAACTAGGCTAAAACCCTATTCCCTCCTGCTTTATCCAGCGAAATATTTTGACGCCGACCTACTTTTTAAGTGTGTGCGTTATTTAAGAATAAAAAATCAAAAGAAGTAATTTTTCAAATATCTCTTTAGGAAGCTCAACATTGAAAATATGATCCAGCGTCATTGATTAATTAAAAGTTTGAATAAATGGCAATTTTGGCGTTTTGATTGCCAGCGCAGGAAGTTATTATTTCCTGATAGGGATGTATATGTTGCAATATACTGCAATATATTCTAAAAAAGAAAATCGCTAGTCAACTGCAACTGATCCGAGTGAACGATAACAGTTATGTCTTACGCCTCCCTACTGAAAAATATACCAGACATCATCAGCCAGCCAATTGGGATAGCAGCTTTAGCCTCCCTTGGTATGCATGGTGCGATCGCCATGATTGTGCCATTGATGCCTATGGAGTCTAACAAGTCCAAAGAAACAGCATCATCAAAAACAGTCGGAATTCTGGAATTGAGCCAAGCCGACCAAAGCCGTTTGCCGCAAAGCACACCTCAAGTTGGTTTACAACAATTTCCCCCAGTAGCGCCGCTTTCTCCTCCGAATTTTAGCGCTCAAAGTGTTTTACCTCCATTGGCACCACCACTGCCATCCAGTCAGCTAGTGCTGCCTCCGCTACCCCCATCATCGAATAACTATCGGATCTCCTCATTGCCTACAAGGCAGTCTTTGCGGATGATTCCTAGTGAAAATCTGCGATTTGATGCCTCTAAATTTGACAGGTCTAAATTCAACGCTAGCCCCAAATTCTCTCCATCAGTTTCTCCTTTGAATGAAAGTAATTCTAAATACGATGTAACTAAGCCGCTGCCTATAAGCAGGTTGCCAGAATTGCAGTCGCAGAAAATACCTGATGATATTCTACAGAATGCCCAATCTCCGAGCCTCTCTGACACGAATTCAAGCACAATAGCACAGAGAAATACTACTCCAGAAATGACGCAAACAAGTAATGATGCGTCTAAATTTTCTCAAAACCCGCTGATAAATTCTCTTAAACAAGCTCCAAGGGTTGAGAAGACTTTAATTGGAACTAGGGGAAGTGCGCCTCAAGCAGCCTCGTTGAAGGGAACTCAACAGGCGATTGCACAGCTAGACTCCTACGCAAACCTGAGAAAAGAAGTTCTGCAAGAATACCCCAATGCTGAACAAAAACCAGTTATCCGCGAAACATTACCCGCGGATAAACCGAATCTTGAAGGTGCTGTTTTGGGTGTATTAGTGGTAGATCCTGATGGCAAGGTCTTAGATATCAAGTTCCAAGACAAGTTTATCTCCCCGGAATTGCGAACAAAAGCCAGGGAATTCTTCAACAAACAATCCCCCAAGGGAGATAAACAGATCAGTTCTTATCCATTTAACCTGCTTTTCCAAAACAACAGTAACAACACTACTGGGGCTACTCTAGAGCAAAAGCCCTCGTCATTATCTATACCAAGAGTCAATAGCAATCAGCTTTTACCCTCACCAGCAAGTACTTTTAAACCATTACCTGAGCTGCGAATCAAAAACAACCAACCTGCGTCCTCACCGACGGGTACACTCAAACCATTAGCTGCACCAAGAGTCAATGGCAATCAGCCTGCGTTCTCACAGACAGGTATTCCAAAATCATTACCTGAACTACAAATCAGAAAAAACCAGCCTGCGTCCTCATCGGCAGGTACTCTCAAACCTTTAGCTGCACCGGAAGTCAATAGCAATCAACCTACACCCGTGGCTGAATCGGAGCAAAAATTAGTAGAACAATTGCGCGAAGTGAAAGAAAATAGACAAAAGTCTAATCCAGAAAAATAATCAGCAGCAGGTGATTTTGGATTAAGAACAAGCTAAAAGTTATGAATGATAAAGATTTTGAATTTATCATTCATCTTTAGAGTATCGTTTTTAGCAGTTGACGAATTGGCGATCGCTAGTTCGTCATAAATATACTGAGCTTTGAAGTTCGTTAGAAGTTTCTAAGAAGTTAGAACTTACGCATTGACAAAAAATACCAAATATGAATATGGTTAAAAGCCACATCTTTCGTAAGGGTTTAGCAATGCTCATAGGTGTCAGCTTAACGTAAAAGCTTACCCTGATAAGAAGAGTGAAAATTTTTCCATGTACCGCCTAGCTTTTTGATCCCCCCTAACCCCCCTTAAAAAAGGGGGAAATAGAATCTTGTGCCCCCTTTTTAAGGGGGTTGGGGGATCTAAAACGACGATAAATTCTAATGTTTGAGCTTAAGTTGACACCAATGAGCAATGCTAAACCCCTACAGCGTGGTCTATTTACGTAGTATACCGCCGAAGGCATCATAAGGATAATTAATAAAAGCCTGAAACAGCCTATTTTCCTTAATTCACATCACAGTTAATTTGTATAGTGCATAAGTCCTAGAAGTAAATGCATTAAGGGATTTCCAACAAATAAATTATCGTATACAGCACTTCCGGCGGCTATGAGGTACATCCTCAAAGCTGAAAGCTATGACAGGAGAGGGGCAAAAGGAAAATTGTATTGCATAATAGCCGGAAGCGCTGTATTGTAGGGTGGGCTGAAAAGCCAACCTTTAAATACTGACAGCCTTTTTATACTCACCCTAAAAGGACTAAACAGTAGAACTGTATTACCAGCCTTGTTCTGCATTTTGAAAAACGTAAGCAGCTACCTCTAGAATCTCCTGAGGACTTAACTTGTCTTTAAAAGCAGGCATGGCATTTTTACCATTCTGCACTTGATAGATAATCGCCTGGATTGAGTCGTGATCATAATTTTCTAGGTACTTTGACAATGCTTCCTTTTTCAAAGTTTTCTGGCTAATTAGGATATTACCGCCCCCTATGTGGCAAGAAGCACAGTTAGCCTCGAAAATTTTAGCCCCGTTGGATGTTTCGGCAGCTAGTGCTGGACTAATGAATGTAAATTTGAATAGAGCGATCGCCAACAGTAAGATTAATAAAAGTATTCTCAAAATAATTTCCTCGCAACAAGCCTCCAGCAAGAGTATAAACGCGATTAATCTCTGATTAAGTTAAATTTGAGCAAAATTGGCGGTAACAAGTTCACCTCTCCATGAGCGCAGGTTGCTTATGGTCTTAGGCTGGGATAAAACTCGTTACCGCCATTTATCCATTTTTTGCATCACTCTAGGAGTGTGGCATCTTCCTCTTTGCTAATTTCATTGACAAAATTATTTATTTTGTGTCAACGACGATGTTTCTAGCTTTGGACAGTAATTGTACCAACCATGCCAGCACCACGGTGAGGTTCGCAGTAGAAGGTGTAGTCACCAGCAGGCGCGTCTGCGGGGAAAGTTGTTTTTGTGGTTTGACCAGCACTCATCATCAACTGCTTATGAGATAGGGATTTGGCTAAATCAGCACTCTTAGTGGGATTTTTGGCAGCATCAAACACAACATTATGGGGAGGAACTTTGTTGTTCACCCATTCAACTGTGTCGCCTGGTTGAATTGTCAACTTTTTCGGTTCAAATGCCAGCATTCCTTTATCGCTACCCAATTTAACCTTATATGTTTCAGCCGAAGCGCTGGGAGTAAAAACAGCGAAGCTGCTAACAACTAAAAGGATTGTCAACACAGCTAAACTAAGGCGTCGCCAGCTTGCCGAAATTAATTTCATGGCTCTCTCCTAATAAACAATTTTTTTTCCTTTCTCATTTTAAATAAAATCAACGCCAAATATGACAATCTGTCATAGATACAATTTTTTTTTAAGGATGGGGAGCAATTTATTGCAAAAAGCTGTGTAATCAGTAGGGAATGGGGAATGGGGAATGGGGAATGAATTCTTCCCAATGCCCAATGCCCTATTCCCAATAGTTCAGTACTAATTCAGGGATTTAGTAATAGATTTTTCCGCCTCCCCACTTAGTGCCAACAATTTTCGGTTGTAAGAGAATATGACCGGCGATCGCCTCCAAGTTATCATCCGTCAGATTTCGCATTGCTGGGAAAATATCTTCGCTCTTGATACTGGGGTGGATTTCGGAAATCTCTTCTTCCCCGTCGTAAGTAGTGGGATTTTTCAGGTAATCCACCAAGCCTTCGACGTTGTTACGGTTGGGTGTTGCCAGTGCTAGGTCTTCTGGAGCGAGTCCCACGTTTTGGTTTGTCTTGGTAACTCCCCCAGCATGACATTGGGCGCAAGCGTAATTAAATAAGCGTTTGCCTTCTTTGACTTGTTTAAGGCTAAGTACGACGGTATCACCTTGAGCATTTGATGGCACTGTTCGGATCGCTTCGTCCAGTTCCACTGCTGCCGCGCTACCGACAATCAACTGAAACGTGAGTAAAACAGTAACTACAACAACGCCAATTAGTCTTTTAAACATTGTTTCCCCTTAAATATTTTAACGTTCAACACAGCTAAGAACGCGATTCTCAATCTCCAAGCTGCTAATTGCTAATGACTCATTATTTTTTGTCATTAGCTATCAGTGATTAGCCAAAGCCGAGATAACCCTTTAAGTGACTTCGTGATCACCCACCAACTCGCTAGTACCTTTTGGGCATATTTCAGACGATATTTGGAAAATAATTGCCTTTGCATCCTCTAACGCCAAACGGGTCTTTTGGTGTTTGTAGGCAATTAAGAGTTGGTTACACAGAGAAAACAATTTTTCTACAGGAATGCTGTAGTTGGCTGATATCTCTGCGATCGATAGGTCTGCAAAACCCATAGTGCTTATTAACTGAAATTGATAGGTAGAGATTGAGTCGCTGTAATACCAATATCACGTTAAGAGTGCAATTTGTTGCCTAAAATCCGGTTTGGGCATGGGGCATGGGGCATTGGGCATGGGGCATGGGGAGAAATAACTAATGCAATACGCTTGGGACAAGCCCAAAGCCCTATAACTATTAACCTTTTCCTCCGGTAAACGTGACGCTTTGAATAAAGTAACGATTAAAAAAGGCGTAAATGCCTAAAGCCGGCAAGGTGAAGACCATAGAGGCCGCCATAATATAGTTCCAATAACTGATGTATTGACCTTTGAAGGTGTTCAGCCCCAAGGGGAGGGTAAACATTTCTGGGTCAAATAAAATAACTATAGGCAGTAGAAAATTATTCCAACTTCCCATAAACACAAAAACTGCCTGTGCTGCCAGTGCTGGTTTTGCCAAAGGTAAGACAATATGTCGGAAAATTCCCAAGGGATTTAAGCCATCCAGTTGAGCTGCTTCTTCTAATTCTTTAGGAAAATTAACAAAAAACTGCCGCATCATGAAGATGAAAGTGGCATTTACCATACTGGGTACAATCATCCCTTGGTAAGAATTCAGCCAGCCGATCGCTTTCAAAATCAAAAATGTTGGAATTAAGGTGATTTGCGCCGGTACTGCCAGTACTGCCAAAATTAGGAAAAACCAAAAGCGTTTACCCACAAAGCGCAGTCTCGCCAAGGCATAACCTGCCATTGAATTTAATAACAAGTTTAAAAGAGTGACGCTGGCGGCAATTACCACACTGTTGAACAACCAGCGCCAAAATAACGGTTCTTGGAGAAAGATTTGCCTGTAATTGTCGAGAGTGAAATTTTTAGGGAGAAAATTAGGTTCACCGCCGACAATCTCTCTTAGCGGCTTAAATGATGCTGAAAGTGCCCAGAGGAAGGGAATTAGAGTGATCAGGGCATAGAGTGTCAGCAATAGGTATAACAGGGCTTTGAGCCAGGAGAAACTAGCGATTTTAGTCAAATCCGTTCGCCTCCAAAAAGTCGCCGCTGAATCAAGGTGATGCTAATGATCACCGCTGCCAACAAAAAGGCGATCGCAGCTGCATATCCCATTTGTAAATTCCGAAACACAGCTTGGTAAATTAGTAGCACCACAGTTAAGGTGGCGTTGTTTGGCCCGCCAGTACCGCCAGAGAAAATGTAGGACTGATCAAACAATTGAAAAGTGCCAATCACCCCTACTGCTACCACAAAGAAGGTTACAGGCTGAAGCAAAGGAATAGTGATGTTGATAAACTTTTGCCATCCATTTGCCCCATCAAGTTCTGCTGCCTCATATAGTGTTTGAGAGATATCCTGCAACGCTGCCAGATAAATCACCATGAAAAATGGCGCAGTTGACCAAATGTTCATGATCATAATGCCTTTGAGCGCAACTGCCGGATCACCCAACCAGTTATAAGTAGGTAGCCCCAGAAAAGCGAGAAAATCGTTTAGTAGTCCATCGGTGTTATAAATCCACATGAAGATGAGCGTCAGCACTGCTGAAGAAGTGACTGTCGGCAAAAAATAGACGATGCGCCACCAGTTTTTACCACGAATCCCCGAATTCAGAGTTACAGCCAGAATTAAAGCCAGGATAGTTTGAGCTGGTACAACAATGGCTACATATTCTGCGGTGTTTCTCAAAGCAATCCAAACCCGTTCATCTTCAGCTAATCGCCCGAAGTTCCGAAAACCGATGAACTCGTACTCAATACCGCCGAGAAGTTGAACTTTTTGCAGGGAAAGAAAAATGGCGTAGAGAATTGGTAAGACTACAAAAGTTCCTAAAACTAGAATGGTGGGCATCATAAATATGTACCCAGCAAAGTCTTCTGTGATATTCCACCTGGGGTTACTCCGTCGTCTCCTAATTTCAAACACTATTTAACCTCTGCCTAATCCAGCAATAACCTGACTGTAACGATAGGTCATGCATGATTATTTATCGTACTCCGTGTCAATAACTCGGAACTTTGTACTTGCTATCAAGCCTTAAAAAGGGTAACTAACTTTGCTTTGTGTTGTCTATTACATGACAAAACAAGTACAAAATGCCCAATGTCGCAGCATTTAGTGATGAGATGAGCGAAATAGATGACTATGTTCGGGATGATATAAACGCGATCGCCCTGTTGCTGGCAAGAGTGCTGGACTGATTATATAAAGTGTAGTGCGAATTAATTTCTCTTGATGAGTACAGTCTGCCATTTGGTTAAGGGGGACAACCCTGATTTTTTCATCAGGCCATCCGATGCGAAAGCAAATCGCAATGGGGGTTTCGGCTGGATAGTGTTCGAGTAGTTTGGCTTGGGCATTTTCGACGTGACGCGCACTGAGATATAAGCAGAGGCTAGCCTGATGTGCCGCCAGAGAGGCTAATTCTTCAGTGGCGGGGACTTCTGTACGTCCGCTGATGCGTGTCAAAATGATGGTTTGGACTAAACCAGGGACAGTCAGTTCTATTTTGAGTTTGGCAGCAGCAGCTTGAAAGGCGCTGATACCAGGTATAACTTCAAAAGGAATATTTGCCTCTGCTAGGAGGTGCATTTGCTCGTGGATGGCGCTGTAGAGACTAGGATCGCCAGAATGGAGACGGACTAGAGATTTTTGCTGCGATCGCACCCTATCGATCATAATCGGCAAAATCTCTTCTAAAGTCTGATTCGCAGTCCTAATGATCTCCGCATCTTGGCGGCAAAGTGACAAAATCTGTTCGGGTATTAGGGAATCAGCAAATAAAATTACATCAGCAACAGCCAGTAGTTTCTGCGCCTTAACCGTTAATAAATCAGGATCTCCTGGGCCTGCTCCCACAATGTACACAGATGGTTCCATAGCATATAGTGTGTTTTTAGAGCTGAGGTTCTCTGTATATTCACTTCTAAAAGAACACACGGCAATTCCTCAAAAATTTTTTTTGGCAAATTCTTCAGTATCTTTCCGGATTCACCCTCTTTCGATAGTAGAGAGTAATGGTAGATGCACCCTGGTTAAGCCCTAGAGAATATTCTGGGGCATTTTTTATTTTTCATTCATCCTGCCCCACTACCTACCTACTCTCTATTCCCCTCATTTCCCTGAGCAGTAGGAACGACATCAGGTAAAGGGCGTTTGAGTAAATAAAGCCAAGCTAACCCAAATAATCCCAACAAAATTCCTAGACAACTGACTACTTGTGCTATCCGTAACGGACCTAGCATCAAGCTATCAGTGCGAAAACCTTCTATCCACAAGCGTCCTAAGCTGTAGGCTGGCCAGTAAACTAAAAACAGCGTGCCTACCTTCAAACGTGGCTTACCGGATAAAGACCGGAAAAATAACGTTATTAGCAGCGCAAACACCATTAAATCCCATAGAGATTCGTAGAGGAAAGTGGGATGAAAGTAATCGAAACTAGCATACTCTAGAGGACGATGGTCTGGTGGAATATACAGCTTCCAGGGTAAATCAGTGGGATCGCCAAAAGCTTCAGAATTGAAGAAATTGCCCCAACGCCCAAGCGCTTGCCCGAAAATTAGCGAAGGTGCTACTAAATCCGCCAGTTGCCAGAAAGAAACCTGCTTAATTTTGGCAAAGATTAAAGCTGCCAAAGCACCACCCAGAATCGCTCCGTGAATGGCAATACCTCCTTCCCAGATAGCAAATATTTTTCCTGGAGTTGGGGCATATTTTGACCACTCAAACAAAACGTAATATAGACGTGCGCCGGGAATTGCCCCAATCAACAACCAAAAGAATAAATCGCCTAGCAACTCTGGATCAACATTACGACGCTTTGCCAAATTCTGGGAAAGGATAACGCCAATCAACACTGCTGTAGCAATCAACAAGCCATACCAGCGGATAGTTAGTGGCCCTATTTTCACCAGAATCGGTCCTGGAGAAGTAAATTGAAACGCCAAGGGCAAGGTGGAAAAATCCAGTGCCATGAAAAATTACCTAGAAAAGTTCGTTAACTACCCGCGTACTTTACTAAGTACGGAGTTTCTTAAGCCTGAAATACCGGAGCTACACTTGAATCCTCCACAATATTGTGGACACGCAAGTAAAAATCCAACATCCATATTTAGGAGTCTAATTCCTAACGCCTAGTTGAGCATAACTTATGCCACAAGAACAATTGACCAACTGAGTGCTAAGTTCCGCAACTTCTAAGCAGCGGCTTTTGCCGATCTAAACTTCGGTGACTTTTAACTCAGCACTCTTTATTTTTGCACTTTTACTCAGAACACAAGATGGTAGATTTGAGTAAGTTACACAAAACGGTTTCGATATAATCACCTAAACAACTTTGATATATCTAAAATTGTGATTGCCATTTATCCTGGTAGCTTCGACCCCATCACCTTGGGACACCTTGACCTCATCCAGCGCGGTAGTCGGCTGTTTGAACGGGTGATTGTCGCTGTACTGCGGAATCCTAACAAAATGCCACTTTTTAGCGTCCAGCAACGGCTAGAGCAGATCCGTGTTTCTACACAACATCTACCTAATATAGAAGTAGACAGCTTCGACGGTCTGACTGTCAACTATGCCCAAATGCGACAAGCACAAGTTCTGCTCCGGGGTTTACGGGCTGTGTCAGATTTTGAAGTGGAACTGCAAATGGCTCACACTAATAAAACTCTTTCTACCGAAATAGAAACAGTTTTTTTCGCAACCTCAAATGAGTATAGTTTTTTAAGTAGTAGTGTGGTAAAAGAGATTGCAAGGTTTGGTGGTTCTATCGATCATCTCGTTCCCCAACACATTGCCCTAGATATATACCAATGCTACAATCACAACTCTCCAATGTTGAACCCAATCTCAACGGAAGCAACCCTCCCCCTGAAGAGTATCTCAGTGGATCGAGAAGCATAGATATTCAGCAGGAACTCAACCGCCTAGAGGAAATGGTTCTCTCTAGTCTGAGAATTCCGCTGACGGGACGCACACTAATAGACGAAGAAAAGCTACTAGATCAGCTTGATTACATCCGGCTGGCCTTACCATCACTTTTTCAAGAAGCAGCGGCGATTTTGAAACAAAAGGAGGAAATTCTGCTGGAAGCAGAAGAGTATGGGCAGCAACTTGTTGAAGCAGCGCAAGCAAAAAGAGCGCAAATTTTAGCTGAAAGCGATATTATTCAACGGGCAGAACAAGAAGCTGAACAACTGCGGCGACAAGTTCAACAAGAGTGTGAGGCAATAATGCAAGAAACTCTCACCGAAATTGACCGCAAGCGGTATGCTTGTCAGCAAGAGTTAGACCAAATACGACAAACTGCGATCGCTCACGCTCAAGAAATTGAAGATGGTGCTGATGTATATGCTGATGGCGTTTTGGGAAATATCGAGCAGGATCTCAAAGAGATGTTGCGAATTATCACCAACGGACGGCAACAATTGCAAATTGATAACCTCACCCAGCGCAATTCACCCCCTGGCAAGAAAAAATAGAGGTTCTAAGGAGAGATGGGAAAAGATTATAAGTTGGGTTTCGCTATTGCTTAACCCAACAATTTTTATTAAGGAAGACTTTTGAAGAACCTACCTAGTAACAGATTTAAAATTTTAGCTTGTAATTAAGCAGGATTTTTAATAAATGTTCACTTTCGCTCAAGTTAACTTTGGAGTAAATCTAGTTGGTTTAATTGGAATTATTTGCTTTGGGCAATTATTTACTTGATTTTAACAGTAGCTTGGCTAGCCCAACGTGGAACCAGACTTAGAGGTTGGGCTTTAGCCCTTTACATTATCCAACTTATATTTACGCCAATTATAATGTTGTTAAGTGGAGCAATCTTGTTGTATCAAGGTTGGCGTTTAGATCCAATTCTTCAATTTGAGCAATTTTTATTGTTGATATTAATTCTTTACCTGAGTATCAAAGATATTGTAATTAATGCAGTTTATAGAGATAGATAATTTTATAATTTGGTGTAGAGACGTAAAATTTTGCGTCTCTACCAAGAATACGGTGTTTTTACACAAGACGACTACAAAGTATATGTAAAATCTTCCACTAGCATACCGGGAGCTAAAATACCTCCAAGTTGGCGACTTTCGTATGTACCGACTTCAGGAATGAATTCTTGAAAAGTGGTAAAATCGACTAAGTTTTCTCCCCAGAAGCGGTAGAGACTTTCATCAAAACGCAAGTTTTCAATGGGGGCAATAATTTCTCCCCTTTCTACCCAAAAACAAGCATAACGGGTCATACCTGTGATTCTACCAGTTTGGCGATCGCTCCAATTCAAGTAATGCAAATTCGATAAATATAATCCGGTATCCAAACTCGGAATAATTTGCTCAAATCCTAAATTTCCCGGACTCACTTCTGGCGCTCGTAAAGTCTCTGAAGCATTAGCGCCATTACTAATTTTTTGATATTCCTTAGCAGTCCGGGAATTAACTAGAGTATTTATCAAATCTCCTTTTTCTATTATAGGTATCTCTGGTGCTGCTATTTCTCCCAATTCATTAAATCGCGGTACTAATCCCCGTTGAAAGTTTTCTTTTAAACTAAATGCGGTCGAAAGTTGTTTTTCTTCACGCCATAGAGCAGCTAAAGCACTGTTTCCTTGTTGGATATCAGCTTCGCTTAAAGATCCCCAAGAAAGCATCATTAATAAATCTGCAACAGCAGCAGGTGCAAAATAAGTTTTGTATTGTCCCCGTGGCAATTCTTTAGCTGAACGAGAGAGCAATTCTAGTTGCTTTTTGGCTTCGCTGATTTTGGCTAAATAAGCAGATTTATCCCAATCACTCCCTGCAAATGTACCCTTAACTGCTTGTCCAGATGTAGTGAATAGAGAATAATCTAAGGTAAAAGAATCAGTAGCAAACCAGTGTTTCTGTCCGTTGGAATCACCATAAGCTTTAATTACTTTTCCTCCTGCATATATACCAGTAAAATCCAATCCAGCAACTAGTTCTAGCACCGTTGGCACTACTGCTTCCGCCGCCAATAAATTTCCAAAGTGTACTTCCCGGCTGGTATTAGTTCCTGATGGTAAAACTAGATATGGATCGATAGGTAATAGAAGAAGTTCGTCACGTAGTTCCTGTAAAGCAGCATATGCTAACTGCCAATCTATATCCCAATTTCCAGTAAAGGGAAACTGCCGAATACTACTGCGTTGATCTGCCATTAAAGTTAGTTCGAGCCAACCATCAGTTACACAACCAGTTTGTCGAACTTTCGCATAATTGAAACGAGTAAATTGACTTCTTTCACTGCTTAGTCTGACAGTGAATTGTTCATTTTCTGCTTTTTTGATAAGCAGAGTTTCAATTAGTCGATTAAAGCTGACTTCTAACGCAGATAATTCCTCAATTTTCATAAATATTAAATATTAATAGGGAATAGGGAGAAGGAGAAAATTAGGAGTTAGAGGAATTTTTGTAAGTAGCTAGGCATAAATAAATTAAAGTTTGTAGTAAGGACTTTAGTCCTGAAAATCCTTGCTTTGAACGATGAATTGCTCACTACGAACTAGGATTTTATTTTATGTTTAATTATGCCTACCTACTTAATTCAAAACTCCTAACTCTTGTATTTGCGCTTTTCAAGTTCCTCCACCAAAAACTTCGACATTGGCAAATACACAAACAGGTGAACCATGTCCTACCCAAATAGCCTGATTTGGTTCTCCTTTACCACAATAAGGAGTACCATACATTTGCCAGTTTTCAGCATTTCCTACTTGAATTAAGCTGTGCCAAAATTCCGGTGTTATGGCACGATAGTTAGGATTACGAAGGGTTTTGGTGAATTTGCCATTTTCAATTAATTTGGCATACTCGCAACCAAATTGAAATTTATAGCGGCGATCGTCAATTGACCAAGATCGGTTAGATTCCATATAAACGCCGTGTTCTATCCCAGCAATAATGTCTTCAAAGGTAGCATTCAGAGGTTCTAAATTTAAGTTTGCCATGCGATCGATCGCTGGTCGATTCCATGAGGAAGCACGGGCACAGGCAACTCCTGGTACACCTGCTCTTACCTGACTCTCTAAACTGCCCAAACCTCTTTGGAGTACACCTTCTTTGACCAAATATTCCCGCGTTGCTACAGCACCGATATCATCAAAGCCATAGCTGGCAAATTCACCAGGCACAGTGGGATCAAAGGTAATGTTCATTAATGGCGAACCATATACTAGGTTGCCAAAATCACTTTTGTTAACAAAGCTGCCCCCAGCATAATTACGCTCATCTCCCAAAATTCGGTCAATTTCTAGGGGATGTCCAACACTTTCATGGATTTGCAGCATCATTTGATCTGGTGCTAAAACTAAATTGGTACGCGTGTTTGGGCATTCGTCTGCTGTCAAGAGTTCTACTGCTTGTTCTCCAATTTCCCGCACCCGATGCCATAAGTCTTCTTGTTTTAAAAGCTCTAGTCCGCCTTGATAACAGTTTGCTTGCGAACCGTTGTTGCTACGCTGTTGTACGATCGCACCATCTTGGGCAGTGGCTCCATAATTAGTGCCTATAGATAGAATTTTTTGATACACTTCTGAGCCGTTGCTGCTGACAAACCAAGACTCCCTCTCGGTTGTGCTGGCACTGGCTATGGTTTGTACAATTTTGTCGTCAACTTTCAGCGTTTGGCAAATGCGAACCAGTAAATCGTTGAGTTCTCCCGGACTCAGAGCATCCAATGGCTCAAGAAATGGAGAGTGATATTCACCAACGACTTTAGGGCGCTCACTTTCACCAAAAGGATGTATCCACCATTCACTGGCTGCTAGTGCCTGGTTATAGGCTGTTTGAGCAGCAGTTTGGAGGGAAGACAGATCCAAAGAGTTTGTAGCTGCATAACCCAGACAGCCATTAACCAAAACTTCCAGCATGGCTCCGACAGTGAAGGATTTGCCGTTTAACTGGGGTAAGCCATCACGGACTGCACGGGTAGTAGAAGTTTCCTTTACGGCTCTAATACCAATCCAATCAGCAGGAATGTCGAAACTAGCGATCGCTTTTTTAAGTTCAGTCCACATAATTTAATAATTTGGGAATGGGGCATTGGGCATTGGGCATTGGGCATTGGGAAGAATTCAATTCCTAATCCCTAGTTTCCAGTACCCTCTAATTCCGATGCCAGCGTGTGCCATCACGGCTATCAATTAGCGTAATACTTTGTGCTTGAAGTTCGTCACGAATGCGATCACTTTCGGCAAAATTCTTAGCAATACGTGCTTGTTGCCTTTGCTGAATTTTCGCTTCAATGTCCGCATCGCTTAAACCATTACTCGTGTGAGTTTCGGCTTCTATCTGGGCTTCTAAACCCAAGACTCCAGCTAATGTGACAAGAGTTTGCCATTGCCGTTGTAACTCCTCTGGTGATGTTTTGGTTTGCCCTTCATGCACAAGAATATTTCCCTCACGGCGTAGTTCTTTGGCTAGTTCAAACAGCACTGTTAATCCACCAGGAAAATTAAAGTCGTTATTCACAGTTTCTTGGAAGCGCTCAACATCTGAATTTTGGATTAGGGAATTTTCCGCATCTTCCACTTCCCAGCCTAGTTTTTCACCGTATTGGTAGCCAAAAAGCAAACCTTCTTTAATGGTGTGCCAACCGTTTGTTGCTGCGGCGATCGCTTCATCGGTAAAATCTATGGGTGTGCTATATTGAGCGGTCAGCACAAATAACCGCACTGCCATCGGGTTAACTCCTCGATCCAGTAAGTCTCGAATAGTGGTAAAGTTGCCCAAAGATTTAGACATTTTTTCCCCATCTACCTTCACCATACCGTTATGTAACCAGTAACGAGCTAGGGGTTTTCCTGTCACAGCTTCAGATTGGGCAATTTCGTTTTCGTGATGGGGAAAAATCAAGTCAGCACCACCAGCATGAATATCTATGGTATCACCCAAGCGATCGCGCACCATTGCCGAGCATTCAATGTGCCATCCCGGACGACCTGCGCCCCAAGGTGATTCCCAAGCAGGTTCTCCCGGTTTTGCTGCCTTCCACAAAGCAAAATCAAAGGGATCTTTCTTTTTCTGGTACTCTGGATCTTCGACGTTGACGCCGCAGCTACGCCCGTCGTAGACATCGCTTTTCCCCGCTTGAATATCTTCTAACTTGCGTCCAGAAAGCTTGCCATACTCAGAAAACTGTCGGACTGCATAATACACATCGCCGCCAGCAGGGTAGGCAAAACCCTTATTTTCTAACTCATGAATTAACCGTTGAATGCCATTCATCGTGTGGGTAGCGCGGGGATACTCATCAGCTTCTTTGATCCCCAGCCGCGCCATATCCTCAAAATATGCTTTGATGAAGCGATCGGCTACAACTTCCATTGATGAATGTTCAAGACAAGCTCGATTCAGAATCTTGTCATCAATATCAGTAAAATTTTGGACATATCGGACTTCATAGCCGATAAACTGGAGGTATCGGCGTACTACGTCCCAAACGATGCAAGCTCTGGCATGACCCAAATGGCAGTAATCATATACCGTCACGCCGCAGTAATACATCTTAACCTTGCCTGGTTCGACTGTTTCAAACGGTTCTTGACGACGGGTGAGGGTATTGTAAAGGGTTAGGGTCATAACAGAGTAATGCTGAAATAAGGAGATACGTAATAATAGGGTAAGGCAGCTGGGATGACAGTCCAGCATCCCTATGCTAGTGTTTTCTGGACTATCTGCGCTACATTACTATTTTTTGACTATTTGATAACAGCGCTATGCAATCAGCAGTTACACCCGACTCTTCCGCAATGGATACGCCCAAACAAGGAATGCCAGTAACAATCATTACGGGTTTCCTCGGTAGTGGCAAGACGACTTTACTTAATCATATCCTCAACAACCAACAGGGTTTAAAAACCGCTGTTCTAGTGAATGAATTTGGTGAAATTGGCATCGACAACGAGCTAATTGTTTCCACTGGTGAAAACATGGTGGAGCTAAGTAATGGTTGTATCTGCTGCACTATTAATAATGATTTAGTAGATGCAGTTTACAAAGTTTTAGAACGCCAAGAAAATCTAGATTATCTAGTAGTGGAAACAACTGGATTGGCAGATCCGCTACCAGTAGCGTTAACATTTTTGGGCACAGAATTGCGGGATTTAACCCGCTTGGATTCG
>NZ_JBGTFY010000174.1:0-2405 GCF_041747015.1 Nostoc sp. | reverse complement strand
GTGTATCCCAGCACTGGCAGAGTTATTGTCCAGTAAAGATGTGGAAGTCAGACGTACCGCTGCGTTAGCCCTGCGCGGAGTTGCCGATGCTACAGCGATTCCGCTGTACAAACAGGCGCTTTATGATGCTGATATCAGAGTTCGCTATCATGCGGTTACCAGTCTGGCCGATGTTACCAAATCATTCGATTATTACCCATCGACCGATGTCTTCCGGGCCAACGAGCAACGCTACCTAGATTATTGGCGGAATTGGCAATACCAAAAGTAGCACTGTCCTATGACGTTGGCTCACGGGTACAAGTGTGCTGCCGATGTGACGGGCATCTTTTTTCCGCGGCAAAACGATCACGGCAGCTATACTCCTGGGGTGCATCCCAGTCTTGCAAGTCTCAATTTGAGAACTGTCCGTTGAGATAGGCACAACGGTGGAGCAGCACTTGAGGAACATTGTCTGATTTCCACTGTGCGCCAGTCAGTTTAATGCGAGCCCCGATTTGTTTGACTGTTGATTCAATGGTGCCGGAACCAATAGAAATGCCTTCTGCTTGAAAGTAGCTGTAATTGACGATGCGATGACGATGCTTGTTGAGGTAAGCAAGGAAGTTACCGACTCGTTCATGTTGCCAGCCCTTGAATTGCTCGATTGCAGCATCGACCTCGCCTTTCCAGAGCGACGCTTCCACTGTTAATAACCGTTGCTGGGAACCTCCAACTTTATGAAGATTTTCGACCAGATGAAACCAGTCCAAGATTTCTTGGCGTTGGCTTGGTGTGGCAATGGCTTCAAACAGATTCCAGATACCGTCATGACCATCACCTAAACAGACCACTGGAGTATTAAGGGGTTGGTCATTTACCCACTTCACCAGTGTTGGGTTCTGTTGCAGAAAGGCTTCACTGCAATGTCCATGTAGATTCACCGCTTTATAGTCCTGCCATCCGCAACTCTCCCCTTTGGGTGTGCGGAGGCGAACCTTGCCACCGTCAATACTCAGTTCCTCTACCATTTCCTTGACAACGGGCAATTCAAACGTTTGCCGATGCACTATGCGGTGTTGCGTCCCTCTCGATACTTCAATCCCAGTCAAAATCGGAATATCCTGGGCTGAACGCTCGTAGGAGGCATTCGCACTCACCAGCAAGCAGCATTTCTCCAAATAAGGACTTAATTGAGTCCGTGCTTTGACTTTAAGGGCTTTTGCTTGGTTTTCGGTGAGGCTGATTTCGCCAAGGATGCTTTTGAGTTGCCGACTTCGTCCACTGTTTGTGCCGCTTGCGGTTGCGATAAAAAATGACCGATTTCTGGGCTGACATGCTCCAGAATCTGCCCCCGGACTGCTGCTTCGATACCCTCTAGCGTGGTCAATTGCTCAGGAGCCGTTTCGTTGTACAACAAGGCTGCTATGGCGCGAGCATGAGCTTGAACCTGTTCGAGTTTGTCAGTATCCATATCCATGCTTGGCTCTCCTGGGGCTATCAATTAGTTACCCTAAGCATAATCGAACCATTCTCAATTGAGTCTCTAAATATTTCTACTCATTACATACCTGGGATGCACCCTATTTGGCTAGAGGAATTTATGTAGATCAACTGAAAGTTTGGTCAAGTCTTTTCCCCAAAGAACAAATTTTAATAATTAAATCTGAAGATATATACACAAATCCATCACCAACTTTTAAACGAGTTTTAAACTTTTTAGATTTACCAGAATGGGAACCTAAAAATTATAAAAACTTCAATGCTGCAAGTTATTCAAAAATCGAGCATAGGACTAGGAAAAAATTAATTGATTATTTTGAGCCGCACAATCAAAGGCTTTACGAGTACTTAGATACAAATTTCGGTTGGTGAAGTACTATTTAAGACATTTTGTTGTCAGTAGAAGGCAGTGCATAGGTTTTCTCCTGGCGATCGCCTATATAGCAGTCCTAGTTTAAATCATCTAAACTCTATTAACCGATCTTTCATAATTCAATTAGGATTGCTATAGTAGATGTTTTCAGATCAGTTCGTAGACATATATAGCGCTCCTGTTTAAGTTATGAAATATGGATAGCCCCCAACCCCCAATTCTGGGGGCTAAGAGTCTTGTCCCCCCAAACTTGGGGGTTAGGGGGCGAAACCCTCTCGCTGTTCACGAGTGATTTAGGATTGCTATAATCGGTAACTTGTTATACGCAAGATCCCCCTAACCCCCTTAAAAAGGGAGGAAAATATGGATTAGTACCCTTTTTAAGGAAAATATAAGTAATTTGATACTAATAGAGAGATTCTTGAAACCTTCTCTTAGAACGGCGTAAAATCATTAACACGCTGAATACCTGTAACTAATGTTACAAAGTAAAATTGATTCCGATGGCAAAAAGAACGCGCAAGCAAACACTCCAAGCAATAGAAAGTCT
>NZ_JBGTFY010000173.1:0-4367 GCF_041747015.1 Nostoc sp. | reverse complement strand
ATGCCATTCTGCCCGGAATTAGTCAAAAAAGCCAAACATTTTGTGATGATGCGGTAATTGACGAACGAATAGGTTACTACTTATTTGTTAATAATTTGTTTGGATTGATTAATGCTTTTGGTGTAGCAGGATTGGTAGACGAACAACTACTTTTAGCCGAACTGCGAACAGCCTTAGCAAACCAACCAGCTTTGATTCAAGGTTGTTCTACTTTGTTGCAAAATCTCCTATGTCAATCGCATTTACGTTGTAAAGCCAATCTTCTCACCCGCTTTCACGATATGGATGAATTGGTAGGATCGGTATCTACTCAGTCTGTGTATGTTGCAATTGACAACCCCTTAGTTGATGGAGGTGTCTATGTCCCTTAATACATTGACATACTCTTATCAGACCTGGGACGCAAAGATTAATAAAGTAATCGCATTTCGTTCAGTTGTTTTAGAAGATTTACCACTGATTCACAACTGGATGAATCAACCTCATGTGATTCCTTTTTGGAACTTAGCATACAATATGGAACGGATGGGGCAACACTTACAAACAGCACTCACCGATCGCCATCAAACCCTTTATATTGGCTTACTAGATGATGTGCCGATGAGTTACTGGGAATCTTACTGGGCGGCGGACGATATTATTTCCCGCTATTATCCCGCACATCTTTGCGATCGGGGAATCCATTTATTAATTGGTTCTCCAGAGTTTCTTGGCAAAGGTTACGCCTTGCCCCTGTTACGTGCTATGACATTTTTTCAGTTTCAACACCCAGAAACAGCAAAGATTGTCACCGAACCAGACAGCCGTAACTCTAAGATGATTCACGTATTTAAACGCTGCGGTTTCGAATTGCAAACAGAGATTGACTTACCTGATAAACGGGCAGCATTGATGTTTTGTGATCGCCAAAGTTTTCTCAAGAGGTGGAAATAATGTCTGATTGTGTTTATGACATTATCGGTGTTGGTATTGGACCATTTAATTTAGGTTTGGCTGCACTATTAAAACCAGTAGCAGAAATTAACGCCCTGTTTTTAGAACAAAAACCTCAATTTCACTGGCATCCAGGCTTGCTAATGGAGGGGACGACAATTCAAGTTCCGTTTTTAGCAGATTTAGTAACAATGGCTGACCCCAGTAGCCGATTTAGTTTCCTTAGCTATTTACAGGCACAATCTCGCCTTTATCAATTTTATTTTTGGGAACAGTTTCACATTCCCCGCCGGGAGTATAACCATTATTGTCAGTGGGTAGCACAACAACTGCCTAGCTGTCATTTTGGGCAAAGAGTAGAAACAATTTCCCGGCAAGAAAATTCTCATTGTTTTGAAGTCCAAACACGAGATATGGCATCGGGAACTATATCTACTTATCGCTGTCAAAATTTAGTTCTAGGAGTTGGCAGCGTTCCGCGCGTACCTGCTTGCTTGCAAGATGTACTATCAGAAAATGTATTTCACTCGGCAGAATTTTTGCACCGACGCGATCGCACTCGTCAATCTAAATCAATTACAGTTATTGGATCGGGTCAAAGTGCAGCAGAAGTTTTTTATCAATTGTTGCAAGAACAAGAAACTTATGGCTATCGCCTAGAATGGCACACTCGTTCTCAAGGCTTTTTCCCTATGGAGTATTCAAAGCTGGGATTAGAGCATTTTTCCCCTGATTACATCCACTATTTCCACGGGCTTTCTCTCGAACGGCGAGAGCGAGTATTATCAGAGCAAAACTTACTTTACAAAGGCATTAGTTTTGACACTATTGCAGATATTTATAACCTGCTTTACGAACGTTCTGTTGCCGATAGTTCTCCAAATGTACGTTTACTGTCTTCCGTAGAAGTGAAAGAAGTCGAGATAATAGACGATATTTATCGTTTAGAATATCGGCATTTGCAACAAGATCGGCGATTTGCTCATGAAACCGACTGCATTATCCTCGCCACTGGATATCATCATCAGATTCCTAGTTGCCTTGCTGATATTCATTCTCTAATTCAGTGGCATCAAGGACGTTATGTTGTCAATCTTGACTATCGTTTAGAACTTACTCAGGAAATTCCCAACCAAATTTTTGTCCAAAACGGCGAACTGCATACTCACGGCGTTGGCGCACCAGATTTAGGATTAGGCGCTCATCGAAACTCCGTAATTATCAACACCATTACCGGAAAAACTGTTTATCCAGTTAATAGTCGCAATGTCTTTCAACAGTTTGGTGTTGCGATATGAAACATCGACTGCAATTAGTCTCCAGCGCGCTATTTCTGTGCGTATTTTTAGCTGTATTCAACGAGGTATTGCTCTCACCATTCTACCCCCAGTTTTTTCGCAAGGTATTTGGGATTGAGGATCTTTCTTATACCGGATACTACATTTTTGTTTGTCGGTTGGCTGTAGTGCTATGCGCTCCATTTTGGGGAATTTTAGCTCGTCAGTTTGAAGTCAAGCATCTGCTGTATATCGGACAAGTGGGAACAGCAATTATGACAGCCTTAATGGCGACATCTACCACTGCTAATCAATTTTTGATTTACTCCATTTTGTTACTGCTATGCAAAAGTAGCTATCTATTGGTGTATCCCTTAATTATTCAATTGGCGGGTGAGGAAAAAAGAACCACTGTAGCCGGAACTTATCAAGCAGTATTTCACGGCGCAATTATCACAGCGACGATCGCTGGTGCTTGGATGGTGAATCTTGATGCCCCTTTATTCTTATTTTACCCGATCGCCGCCGCCGATGTGTTGCAGCTTGGCATCTGCCTTTATATCTTGCGGGGAGTTTCTACACAACGCTTAGATGTTATTACAGAAAGTCAACCTTCAATAAGGGGTAATCAGACAAGTTTTATAGTGGCGATTGGGATAGTGATTCTCACCTTTCAGTTAGCAAATAATTTGGTGCGTCCTTATTTCACAGCTTATATCACTGCATCCGCACCTTTTAAAGTCAACCTTCTAGAAAGTAGTTTGCTATTTGTGATTCCTAGCATTATGGCGATCACTGCTTTGCCCTACATTCGCAAATCCTGTCATCCACAACGATTAAAACCTGTCTATTTAGTTGGGTTATGTGTCTTAGCTGGGAGTTTGTATCTCCAAGGTTGGACGCAACACCTCTTAGTTCTAGTTTTAGCCAGGGGAGTTTACGGATTTTGTTTAGCCGTGACTCAAGCTGCTTTAGAACTGCAATTATTTGGCAGTAGCACTGCTAAAAGTCTCCATTTCAACTACAGCCTGGCAACTTCCTTTGCCAATATGGGACATTTGGGTGCGCCGCTAATGGCTTCATCACTGGTTAATACCTACAGTTTAGCTGCTCCATTTTTAGCCGCCGCAACGATTTGTTGTATCAACTTATTTTTTGCTCAATTCACAGTTTTCCGCAAAATGTCTTTACGCCTTCAACCCTTACCCGTTTCTAAACAGGAGCCATAATCATGAATCAGTTACAAGTTCTTACTCAAGCATTACAAATGCAAAATTGGCAGTCTGTGGGTAATACCCTACTAGCTAAAATGCTTTCAGAGTTTATGTATGAGGAGATTATTCAACCAGAAATTGTTGAAACTAAGGGAGACTATCATCTTTACCGCCTCTCGCTTCCTGAAGGTATTATCTATAGTTTTGAAGCTAAACAACGCTTGTTTGATAGTTATCGGGTCATTCCAGAATCAATCCAACGCTGGGAAGGGACGCAATGGTTGCCAGCCTCTAACCCTTTAAAATTTGTTTTAGATGTATACATAGCAGTGGGAATGACCTCTGAAACTACCGCTCATCTGTTGAAAGAACTAAGTAATACTCTCCTCGCCGATGCTCATATTAAAGTAGCAAAAGAAAAACAGGATACAGATTTACTGGAGATGGACTATCCCCACTTAGAAGGGGAAATGGAAGGACACCCTTGGATTACTTTCAATAAAGGGCGAATTGGTTTTGGTTATGATGACTATTTAGCTCATGCACCAGAACGTAAACAGGCGATCGCTCTATTCTGGATTGCTGCAAGACAAAATCGCGCTCAATTTAATTCTGTAACCGCTCTCGATTACCAAACACTAATGACAGAGGAGTTAGGAGAAGAAACTCTAGCGGAATTTGAGACAATACTAAAATCGCAAAACTTAGAGCCTGTCAATTATTATTTTCTACCAGTCCATGAGTGGCAATGGAAAAACATGATTATTCCGTTGTTTGCAGAAGATTTAGCGATAAAAGCAATTGTTCCTCTCGGTTACAGCCGCGACCGCTATTTACCCCAACAATCAATTCGCACCTTCGCAAATATTAGCCATCTCCAAAAACGCTATGTTAAGTTACCTCTAAGTATCCTCAATACCCTTGTCTATCGTGGTTTGCCAAG
>NZ_JBGTFY010000172.1:0-23119 GCF_041747015.1 Nostoc sp. | reverse complement strand
TTTCATGGACATTTTTCTGAAAATCTCTCTATCGCCAACGTTGGATGATAATTATCTGTCAAAAAATGATGCTTCGACACAAGTTCTCTATTTAAGTAACGGAATTTTCTCTGATTTTTTTTCAAAATGAGAATTGCTGCTTGTTCAACGCTTTAGTTGCCTGTTGCGTCATAGTATTCCCCCACTGTTGCAAGGGATGTTCTTCTACGGCGTGTTCTAGTTCCTGAATGCGAGAAAGGAGTTGTTGATTTTCAGTCTCTAACTGCCGTAGGGATTCCATCTCATCTAAACGCTGCTGCAATTGAATATTTTGCTCCTTCTGTTGCTTGTACAGGTTTTGCAAGGATTGGATTTGCTCAATTACCTGGGCTTCTGCTCTAGCAATGGCTTCTGTTTGCAAACCAACCCTCAATTCCTGCTCTAGGCGCTCTAATTCTTGCTGGTGTTGTTCTTTGAGTGCTGCGATTGCCTCAGAATATTCTTTAGGGTATGTACGCTCACTTGAAAATGACGCAATTGTGTCATTTAAATCAGCCAAATCAGTGTTGTTTACTGGCAGCCTCTCGCCATCGCTGAAAGTCACAATCTGCTGTGAAGAGTTTGGTGCATCTGCTTCAATCACTCCATCTTCGCCATAACGGGTATGTGATTGTGATGAAATCCTGACCGATTGACACAATTGCGTTTTGATTTTTTCTTGTTTTGTGCTATCAGTTCTAGTAGATAACGTACTTTTTGGAACAACCTTCTGAACTGCTTTAGCGAAATCGGCGGCAGTGGGGAAGGGTTTTTCTTGAGTTGCGATCGCTACTACTTCGTGTAACTTATCGGGAGTTTTAACCAGTCGAAGTAAAGGGCGAGTTTGAGAGGGTTTGGTAATATGCGCCTTCAAATCGTCAGGCAAGGTATCAACTACTTTTTTCGCAGACAGCAAATCTCTGACCCGGCGATACCCCCCGTGTTTAGTAAGCTCGTTGTCACAATAATCCTCAAAGCTCTTGTGTCCAGCGTTTTGGTAATAGTGGTTGTCCCGCATTACTCCCAGTTCTTCTATTGCCTGCCATTCAAATCGGTCGATGGCGGTGAAGGTTTCCTGAATGCTGGTGTTGAGATTGGCGTAATTTAGAAGCGATGTTGCTGGTTCTCTTTCTAGTGTCAGCATATCTCTTGCTCACTATGGTAGATGCCTAAAAGTTGAGGTTTGCAGCTTAACCAAAGTGAACCAAGGAACTGATTTGGGGGATTTTTCCAAAAATGTGTCAGCATTATAGTTAGCTCACTTTGTCGTTAACGGATTGAGCAGGCGATCGCTAACTTTGGACGGTGGGCGATCGCTTCTAGTTGTTGTGCTATTTATCTAAAGATAATTTCAGTAGTTACTCCGATTATTAGTTGCAAAAAATACAGTTACTACATTTATATACTAATGAGGCAATAACGTTTGCTTTATGCTGACCGCATCATTAGTAAAAAATTTATTCCATCTCTTGCACTAAAGCAGCTTTAACCTCGGCATCAAAATTTACACCAAGGGCATCAGAAAGCTTACGCAAAGTTTCACGCGGTAAAGACTTTGCATCTTCTGTTTCTATACGATAGAGGTTGCCAACACTCATACCAGCTTGAGCTGCTACCCAAGTTGGGGATAGTCCCTTGGACTCTCTAATCTCTCTAATCCGAGTGCCTAGACCAGGCAAATCAACCGACAAAGTAACTTGCATTAAGTTCATAACTTCACTTCTCCATTAATGTAAGCAAATCATAGCGCTTATTTCCTCTGTTTTCAAGCTTTACTTATTCAGCTTTACTTATTCAGTGAGACTTTACAAGCGCAACTTATTAAGCTATACTATAAAACATAAGGGCAAGGGAAAGCAAACTGCCTGCACCCGAACGCAAAAAGGGTTTGCACTATCTGAACTTTGACAGCACAATCCAGAGTGACTGCTTGATGAGTAGTCGAGGCACTGGCACAACCAGAGAAGGCGAGGGGTACACAGCCGGGAAATGGATTTGCACTGAATAAAAAATTACCAGCAGGACGACGGACGGCAGTTGAAGCGTTTGAAGTCGTACACGTCGCCTGATACGCTGTATCTCCTGTTTCGGTAATACTCAAGTGCCACTGGCTTTGAGCCGCAAATATATGGCTACGCCAAATCTTTTTGAGATCGTTGTGCTAAACCACAACGTTGTTTGCACACATAACAAAGACGACCGCCCAACCGTGGAAAGTTTGCGATCGCCTTTTACCCTTTTATCAAGGAACTCTATTATGACGTATACAACACATACACAGCAAGCAATTCCTAGTTCTTTTCGTGATGAGCAAGCCACAGCCCAAGCAGAACTGTACAGCCACCTGGAATCCCAAGCCGAAGCTGTAGCCCCCACAGAAGACCCCTTAACATCTCGTGACCGTCGCATCATTAGCGAGATTATCGAAGTTAAACCCGAATCAGTCCGTACAATCTGGATCGAAGGCGGAAGGAATCACCGTATGGGTGCAGTTAGTCGGCGGTGGACGGTTAGCCTTTGACCGCAACTGGTTCGCTACAAGAGTTGCAGAGGTCAAGGCAATTCTGCCAGAAACCCCACGAGAACGGAATCACCGATTGGAAACTGAACTGAAACAAGCTTGCACTGTTTTCGGTTTGTACCACGGCGAAATTGATTACTTGTTGTTCAGCACGAAAGTCTACCGTCATGGGCATTTTGTAGGCTTCATTGGGGCTAACGAAGACTGCTGGTATTCAAACCCAAGGAAGTATGGTTTGGATCGATTTGCCAACAGTGCTTCGGAGGCAATCACATTCTTGGGAGTTCAACCAATAGTAGCAGCGTAGTAGTCGATTTGAAAAAGGCGATTGCACACCAAAAGAATTGCAATCGCCAACAAAGTTAATCTCGAATAAACACAATCATGACACAAAGTACAGCAAGTAACCCTGCACTTCTTGATCCGGGTTTAGATGGCTGCCAAGAAAAAACTCTGCTGCCTCCAACAGACCCGAACGCAGAGGTCATAGAAATCCCTGGCTACAAGCTAGTTTACGTTAATGGAGCTTGCCCCAGAGTCTATCGGGTCTATAAAGCTCACTCAATGATTGGGGTGATATTTCAGCATATAACGCACTGGTCAAATGCGGTGGACAAAATCAAGTACGCCGAGCCATTGGATGCAACAGTTGGGCTGCACGATTTCATGAAAATGGCAGGTAAATCCAGAGCGATTAACACAACAGAAGTTAGCTCAACCATAGCAGCATAATCCAAGTACAACAACTTGAAAAAATCTCTTCATTAACTACAGATATGGAAGCAACAATCACCATTCCACACGGTTGGAAATACCCGCGTTTTACCTTTGGACAACGTACACAGAAGGGAATAATTATCGGCATAAAGTATTACCCAAGCGACAGCCTTTTAGCCCATGAATATAATGAAGGCTGGCGTTATGTAGTTATGGCTGACATCAATTCTGAAGACGAAGAAAATCACCTAGAGAACGAAATTCAACTACTGACACCACAGGAATTAAAAACACTTCTAGAAGCAGAGATAGCAAAACATTTACATCAAGCTGAACTGCTCACTTATGAATTAAAAGCAATTCCGGGAGGTATATATAATGCCGAAATCGCCCAAAAACTGCTCTGACCTCACGGCTGCTAGCTTACTGCTTTTATTACGTCGCTATGGTGGTTCTGCTCCTTTGCACAGGATTAATTTCTCACAAACCGTAATTCAATCGCTTCTGGATAAAGAATTAGTACGAGTGCAGAATACTAAGCACGGTTTTTTACTAACCATCATAGAGAATTCCTGAAGACTGTTGATTGCTCAAACTCATTAACCTACTCAAACAAATACAACAATCACTTTGCACATATGGAAACTATCAAAGTCAACAACAGCGTCTTTCTCATCCCACCCAGCCAACCTAAACTACAAGCCAATTGTGCTAAGGAATACGGTCAATTCCTTCTCGATTGTCCCCCAAAACTGACGATTCTAGAAGCACAAGCAGGGGGGTATCTCAAGGGGAATAAAGCTGATTTTGCAATCGCAATCTCTCGCCCTGACCGTGCATTGACCATCAACGAGAACTTCACCAATGAGCCATTTACCGAACTCTGGGTGATTCCAGTCACTGGCGGACTAAAAGACCAGTTCAAAGGGCCAGCTTCGATGTTGCTTTGCTTCTTAATGCACCGCCGCAGTAAAGACAATTTCGCCGGACTCTACAATCACTTTGCCCATCGCGCTTTCCAGCAGTGGTGTGAAGAGGGGATGCCTGGAGATCCCAAAGAGTTCTGTTATCAGGCGATCGCTAGCGTACTCAAAAACTACATTTTCTGCGCCGAGTTTCAGAAAGTAGAAGGGACACTTGGAACGTATTGGTTTATTCAGTGGAGCTATCGCAATCCTCAATCTGATTTTGAGCATGACGCTCTCGTTGCCGCCGAGATGATTCGTACTGGTGCTGAATCTGGGGCAACAGTTCACTGGGTAACTGTAGCGACCTGCAATTATAAATC
Organism: Nostoc sp.; assembly: GCF_041747015.1. Lineage (GTDB taxonomy): Bacteria > Cyanobacteriota > Cyanobacteriia > Cyanobacteriales > Nostocaceae > Nostoc. The sequence goes on along the minus strand of NZ_JBGTFY010000172.1, from coordinate 18,575 downwards.
CCCCAACCTGCAATCATCGTTGTTTTCAGCCAGGATTATTTGCAACTATAATTTCATTTGAACCAGGATTAAATGCAACTGAGCCAGGATTAAATGCAACCAGCCTGCAATCATCAGTTTCGACCAGGATTAATTGCAAATAAGCTCAAAACTTTACTAGGACTGAGTTTTCAGTATTGACAGCAGTTGGTCAAAAAACTCATTTCAGAATTTGATAAATTAACAATGAAATCTTTACCGAGTTTTTTTACTGGAAAACCAACGGTTTAACGTTCCGAAAGCCTTACCAATGTGGCAGTTAAGAAAACGTTCGTTTCTTTTACTTTTATAGTTGCAGATAATCCTGGCTCAAACCGATGATTGCAGGCTCAGTTGCAAATAATCCTGGCTCAGTTGCAGTTAATCCTGGCTGAACCAAAATTATAGTTGCATTTAATCCTGGCTGAGAAATGTCTTGATTGCAGGTCTGAGCGATTAGCATTGCAGGTCGCTACAACTATATGACAATAAACCAAAGCTAATTTAAATAAAAGAACTAGCTTTTATTTTCATCATCTTTATTTTTTCCGCTAAATTCATCTGCAACACTCTCAGTTGCCCAAGTTGTAGCAGCAGTTGCAACTGTAATTCCTACAACAGCTGCTACTCCTATAGGTGCTATGACTGCTGCCACACAAGCTCCAGCGCCAATGAGTCCTGCTTTAAAAATTTTTTCTGGTGTAATCTTGTCAAGTCCGAACATAATACTACCTGATTAACTTCTATTTATAAGTATTCCCATATTCGCTTTGTAAATTATAAAACCGAGTTTACTGAAAAAAATCATTAATCTTCCTCCGCGATCGCTACCTACACTAGATATCGCAAAGGTTTCAGTCGTTGTTAAAGTTTATTGCTCACAGGCTTGACGATAAAACAACCAGACCAACGCCTCTGTAGGTTTAAATGTCGGGAAATGGAGTTATCTCGACATCGGGGCGAAACAAACGCACAGCAACGATTAACAGCATACTACACAGGTCAAAATGACTTCGAGCGGATGACGACATCGGCAATTAGGGGGCTGGGAGAAAGTCAGCAGTCAAAAATTAGCGATCGCCGCGTGTTAGACTGTCCACTGGACAAACTAGACACGTCCACTGGACACTCTTATGACAGTAGAAATTGACCCGTTCCCCGTTGCTGCGCTCCTTGATAGGTACAATCTTGGGAAACAAGCGGTTTACAACCGGATAGACGCGCTCGACATCAAGACATTCAAGCAGGGGAATAAATCTTACATCACTGCTTATGATGTGGAATTGCTCGATCAGCTGCACGACCATATCAGCGCAGGGGGGAAAATGGATGATTTCAAATCACCATTAGCGGAATTGGTGAGCAGTCCAGTGGACAGACTAGACACGTCCAGTAGGCAAGTGGACAGACTGGACACGACCACTGGACAACCAGACTTGGCACTGGGGGAGGTGGTTCAGTTGGTGGAAGCGATCGCCCGTCACCTCCGACCCGCCGAGCCACTACAGCACCTCAAAGAGCTTCAGCTTGCTGCTACCGAGGGCTGGCTACTCTCTTCATCTGAAGTGGAGGGGCTTGTTGGGTGTAAGCCAAGGGTTCAGAAGGGGGAACAGCAGTTTACTCGTGGCTCGTTCTGTTTTGTCAGGTCTGGGAAGATTGGGAACCAGTCAGCCTGGAAGGTAGTAAAAGTCAATTAAGCAGTAATTAAAAAACAGCATTTATATAAAGCTGTAAACCAGTGTAGTAGAAGGGTTTAGAGTAGGTACGACCGCGCAAGAATCATGTGCGGTGCTAATAAATAGGGTTAAGAAAGTCTTTTTTTGATTTTTTCTAAATCATCAAAACAAAATTGAACACCATTTTTTGCATAGTATTCTCTAGCTGTACAATTTTGATTTTCTAATCCTCTTAAATATCTAGCTGTCATACTTGCCCTATAGAGAAGCTCGTAAGCTTCTTCTAAATCATTCCACCTATTTAGTTTGGCAATTTTCTTAACGTACATTCGCCGGAGCTTGTGCGGCGAATAATCATCATTGGTATCAAACTCTTTTATATTTCCTTCTCGAAAAGCATAATCATTAACCCAGTGCAGAGCAGCATAAAAGCACATAATAACAGCCCAGTCGGGAAAACCTGACTGGGCTGCTATTGCAGTCTTTTCGTTAAATTCAGCTTGTTGCTGATAGATACTCTGATTGGGCATTGCTGAAAGTAACTATTTGATTCTTCTTGATATTAGACCCAAAATCTCTAAGTATTTGAGTTCCAAAGTCCCAATCTTCGCTTTTAGTAATATCACAGACTTTCCACTCAGTCTCAACTACTAACGCGGTTGCTTTTTCTGCAAGCTTCCTCGTTGCATCAAAATCTGCATGAGATAATATTTCAAACGTTATTTCATGTAAATCATTATTGTTGTAGGTTACAGCTCTAACTTGCCCAACATTTTCAAGCTTAGATAAGCGCTGTACTAAACTATTAATTTCCGCTAATACAAAAGATTTTTTGTTGGAGGTAAAACCAAAAAATGAATTGATTCCTAAACCAATTAAGGTGTTAGAAAGGAATTCTTTAATTAAGGGTTTTGTTAACCATAAAGTCATTTTTGCCTCCTGAAAGACTTTAGAACGCTGCTAAAGTTGTCAATAGACAGGTCTAAAATCAGTTACGATGTACACAAAACTATGTACAGGGGTGTATACACCCTAATTTACGCTATTTTTCTAAAAAAGTCACTTTTCAGTAAAAACTCTTTTGACTTGACAACTCTATAGAACTCCGATTTAATTTTTGAAAACATACTGAGACTGAAAAGGCCGTTTTATCAGGGTTTTACACAGTTATTTTCCTAACGGGTCTTGTGGTCAAGGATTGTTATTACTGATATTTATTGTTTTCGGTGGCAAGCCTAGCTGTTTACGAAAATCTACGTTATAGTGAGCCTTTTCCCAGTTATTAGCATTTTTGACTTGTTCTATGGTCAAGTTTTTAGCTCCCTTCAGGTTAGCTCCCACCAGGTCAGCCTTCTCTAAGTAAGCTCCTTCCAGATTAGCTCCCACCAGAATGGCATTCTCTAAGTAAGCTCCTACCAGATTAGCTCCCTTCAGGTTAGCTCCCCCCAGATTAGCCTTCTCCAGATTAGCTCCTTCCAGATTAGCTCCCACCAGAATGGCATTCTCCAGGTTAGCTTCCAGCAAGTAGGCTCTCTTCAGAATGGCATTATCCAGATTAGCTCCCTTCAGAATGGCTTTTTCCAGGATGGCTTCCTGAAGTTTAGCTCCCTTCAGGTTAGTATTCTTCAAGTCCAAATATAAATTATTACTTTTTATAAGTTCAGTATCATAAAGAAACAGCAAGACACTTGCTTTGCGTTCATGGTCTCCATCTAACCTTCGTAGCACTGATAATGTTCTTGCACGAATTACATCTAGCGCTACATCTCGAATAGGTTTTTCCTGTGGACTGTCTTCCTTTAAACTAATCAATTTTTTATCAAGCAATATAACCGATAATCGATCTATATAAGCTTCCAGTACTTCCTCGCGTTGATTGTCCTCACTCCTTTCTTTCTCAACTTTTTCTCTAACTTCTTGTTCCTGCTTTTCTTTTGTCTCTCTATCTTCTTTTGCCTTCTCTTGTCTACCCTGAAGCCATGCTGCAAAAATAACTAATGACGCGGGAGCGAGAAGCAAACTCATCCAATCCCAGAGAGTCTTTGCAGACTCATATTTATCAATGGTTATAATCTTAGTAACTGTTCCATTGGGTGTTTTCTCTTGAGCCTCTAGTAATTTTTCATAACTTTCCCCAATTCCAGTCCAGTCCGGCAATTTTAGCATCCAGTGCTGTGGTTTACCCGTGATTTGGCTACCTAGTAAAAATACAACCACCAAGACTAAAGTAACCACTACCCATACTCTACAATTGATAAACTTAGTTTTCGGCTTTACAGTCTTCTGTTCCGATTGTTGGGTCAAATCTGTTGCTTTACTCATAGAATTATTGGAACCACTCACACTGAACGCACCGCCATTTAAGTGCATCTTTTTTAGGCAGATAAGATGAAATTTTAGGGACTTGCAAATATTTACCATCCATTTCGCCATAGGAAGTACGCCGCAAACTAGGAGCAAAACGTACCTGCATTGTCTCCGGGTTAATAGTAATCAGATTAAGATCAAATAGTGTATGTATATCAGCCCGTAGGAGCAATCCATTTGAGGGGTGATTATTTTCCGTTTCACTGTAAGGAATGATGTGAGCAGCTTCCAAGGCTTCTTGTGCATCACATCCAGTAATGGCACAGCGATAATTGTAGGCTTCGAGCAAACTTTGACGAAACTGAGGTTGTCCTTGCCGTCGAGCAATAGATATAGTAATTCGCTCTCTAGCTTGCTTTATACTTTTTGGATTGAAAAACCCGTCAGCCTCAATAACCGCAGTAAGCTCCTTTATCTCTGCTAATTGATTGTGGTTAATCTTTTCTGAAATCCCCTGACTGTTTTCTTTATTCGTGTCTTCAACACGGTTATTTAAAATCGGTGGGTTAGCAGCAGACTTGTTTGTAGTTTCTACTTCTGTGGGGCTATCATTAACAGTTTCAGGGATTTCCTGAATATCCTCAATAATTGCATCTTTATCAGTAACATTGAAAGACTGAATCAGGTTCAGTGCCTCCTGATAATATTCTACAAATCCGCCGTGCTGATAAAGATCAGCAGCTTTCTCTAAATCCTCAATTGCTCCTAGTTTATCACCTACTTGATAGCGGGCAAGACCGCGATATTCGTATACGTCAGGATATTTATCAGCAATCTTAATCGCATGATTATAATCTTCAATAGCTTTTTGATAATTTCTCAAATCGTTGTAAGCATTGCCTCGGTTTATGTAGTAAACAGCATTATTATAATCATCATTTTGATAAAAAGAAATTTCTTTACTGTAATCCTCAATGGCTCCCTCATAATCTCCCAGGTTATAGCGAGCATTTCCGCGATTATTGTAGACACCAAAGTATCTAATCATACTATTATCTGTTTGAATCGCCTTGTTGTAATCCTCAATGGCTCCCTGATAATCTCCTGAATTAGCGCGTGCATAGCCAATGTCACTGTATAATTCAGCCCAATTGTAATAACCACAAAAATTACTGGGTGTTAGCTGAATTGCCTGTTCGTAATCCTTAATAGCCCCTTCATAATCTCCCAATTCACTACGGGCTTGACCCCGTTGATAGTAAGCAGAGGGATAGTCAGGGTCAAGCTGAATTGACCTGTCAGAATCTTCAAATGCTGCTTGGTAATTGCTCTGCTGGTAGTGCAACTCTGCTCGTAAATAATATGCAGAATCATAGTTTGGATCTAGTTCAATCGCCTTATTGCAATCCTCAATAGCTCCTTTGTAATCTTTCAAATTCCTGCGCTCATGACCTCGCATACAATAAGCAATATCATCATTTGGATTTATCCGAATTGCTTGAGTATAATCCTCTACTGCTCCTTGATAATCGTTTAATAAATTACGAACGCTAGCTCGTTCTTTATAAGCATTAGCATCATTTAGATTTACCATAATTACCCTATTCCAATGTGCAAATTCGCGTTTTAATCCATTATCAGGATTCAAATTGTTTGGAAAAGCTTGATTATAATCTTCCATATTTATTTGAAAATAAAGGTTTAAGATGTTATTTAAAATGGCTTTTTAAACAATATGCAACTCTGTTGTTTGAACTTAACAATTGTATCCACATTACTAACTGGCTATGCTGTACGGGACGACCTATACATAGGATTCCCAAAATCCAAGCAACTCTTAACAAATAGGCGGCGAAGCGGAGTGTCTGCCGCTGCCTGCAATAATATGGTTGGCTCAACGAGTGGATTTGTGGCAGTGGCAGACACCGCCTATTTGAGCGCAGCGGTTAAGAGTTGCGCCATCACCTAGAGAGAGATACCTTTAGTCTGTCTTCTTTCTTGTCGCTCTGCCTCTTCTCTTATTTGTTGCAATACGCGGTCTGCTTTTTGCCAAAGCTGAATATCTTCTCTTTCTACTTCCCCCACATTAATCGGTGAATACTCAAGCTCACCTAACTCGTTTCGGTTGACTGCCACTCGAAAAATCTCACCTCGTTCATCATGGGTAAACACCAATTCTCTATCTTGTTTTTCTAGAGATGCACGTTTGAATCTAAGGCTATTTGAGCCACTTTCTCTTAACTGCCAGTTGATTAATTCAACAGCAATAGGCACGGCGTAGGCTAAGAATTTAGACTGTAATGACTGCTTTTCAGAGAGTTGCTGTTCTACTTCTGACTGTAAGTGTGCCAGTTGATTGTTAGCGATTAAAACTAATGCTTTAGCTTCATCAGTAGTCCATCCGGCGGGACTGGCTAATATAATTTCTTCAACCTCTTGGGCTGGTTTATTATCTAATAGCGCCCTCATTGCGATTTCTTTGTCTCGGTCAGTCACTAATAAATTTTGCAATTCGGCGCTGTAATACTTATATAACTCGGCTGAAAGATTATCTTTTAGCTTTGGTTTATCTGTGGTTATAGTTGGAGTTTGATTAAGAGCAATTGCGTCTACTGGTTTTTGCGGTCTATGCAGATGCTCCAAATAAACAATCGCTGCTTCCAGGTCGTCGAATATGGTTCTTCCGGCTGATAGCTGCTGCTGATTTTGAGAAAGTTGTTGTGTTAATTCTAATACTGTTTGGGTTAAAGCTGATTCAACAGTTGATTGCTCAATATAATCAGAAATTGATGAAATAGCTCTTTTCTCTAGATATGATTGTAACTCAGTCGCAAGCACTGCATCCAGGTCATTAAATGTAGTTTTAGCTGTAACAAGTTCCTCTTTGTATTGAGAAAGTTGTTGTGTTAATTCTAATACTGTTTGGGTTAATGCTGATTCAACAGCCGATTGCTCAATATAATCAGAAATTGATGAAATTGCTCTCTTCTCTACATAAGACTGTAACTCAGTCGCAAGCACTGCATCCAAATTATTGAATGTAGCCTTAGCTGTAATAAGTTGCTCTTTGTATTGAGAAAGTTGTTGCGTTAATTCTAATACTGTTTGGGTTAAGGCTGATTCAACAGCCGATTGCTCAATATAATCAGAAATTGATGAAATAGCTTTCTTCTCTACATGAGATTGTAACTCTTGAGTAATCGCCGCGTCTAGTCCGTCGAATACAGCTTTATTCTTAGCTAGCTGCTGCCGATATTGAGAGAGTTGTTCTGTTAATTGTGGTAACGTTTCACTTAAGGCATCATCAACTACTGACTGTTCAATAAAGTCAGCAATTGCATTCACAGTTCTTTGTGATAAGAGTTGTTCCCTTTCAGCAATCGCCGCTAATAGCTCGTCGTATGTGGTTCTTACGGCTGATAACTTCTGATGATACTCAGACAGTTGTTTTGTTAACTGTGGTAATGTTTCAATCAAGGTTGACTCAACTGCTGACTGTGAAATAAAGTCAGCGATTGTATTTATGAGTTTTAAACTGGCTCGTTGTTCTACATCTGATTTAGCTGGGTTTGTCTGGTGTTTAGTTTCAGCTATAGCTTGAGCTTTTTTCGGGAATATGGTTGATATTAGCTGTTGATTTTCTTGGCTATTATCTACAGATTCTAAGAAATTATTTAAGCGTTTAATTTCGCTATCGTCCCGTGATGGGTCATAATTTATCCCCAATTCTGTCTGAATCTTTGTAAAAGAACACTTATATTTATTGAGATTACCTCCCTGTTTCCAGAGCAAGCGGGGGCTACCATCTTCATTAACTGAACCTACATCAATACCAAACTTGATGCCCCTTACCCCACCGTGACCGTAATAACTAACGACAGCTTTGACTTGATGCTCTCTCCATAAGCGCTCAATTAGCTGGGGCATTGTGGGTTTATCTGTTGCCACTTGCTCAATCGCCCGTCGCATTATTTCTTCGCCTGGAAGTCCATCGCGTTCGACTCGTTCCAGTTGATGACGAGTCATAGCTTTCTGCTTACTCTCCCAACTGCTTTGAACTTGGGTTAGCTGAAATTCTCGCTCTAGCAGTCGGGCGGAGTGTTCCGAATGGGCGTAATTGTTCCAGGTGCGAATAGATTTACCGTCTAGGTTATTGACTCTAGATGCAACGATGTGGGTGTGGTCGTGTTCTTTGTCTGAGTGCCGCGCTATAAAGAAGTCATAAGCTGGTAGTTCAGTTTCTATAAAGTCATCAACTAAGTGTCTTAGTTTGGTATCTGATATTCTTTTTTCTGGTTGTTTAACTTGGGATTCATCACCTTGAAGCCGCGATAGTACAATGACCGATGCCAAGTGACGTTGGGACAGATTAGCTAATTCGTCATCATTTAGCGTTCTATCATTTTTCGGTACACTAAGCATTAAGTGATAGCATGGGTCTTTTAGCTGCGGGTTAAGATGGGCTGATAAGGTAAACTGTTCGACCAGTTCATTGCTACTTCTCCCGTACATATTCCCGCCAATGATTTTGGCTTTCTCTTTCTCAAGCACATATTTAGTTGTCCCGCGAAATGATTTATTAGCTTTAACTTTGGTAATCATTTAGCTAACCCTCTACCGATGCTTGAGTGAGTGATTGGCGAGTCTGTTCTAAAAGTGCTGTCAGTTGTTCAAGAGTTTTCAGATATAATTTCACCTCGTTAGTCAACGGTTGGCTACCAATTTTCACAGCTTCATTAATAGCTCTGGTCTGTTGGTTTAGATTGTTACCAATCTTCTTTAGCTCGTAGATAGCCTGTCGGTTCACTTCGGGAATGACTAACTTAGGATGTGGCAAAGGGTAATCAAATAATCTCGCTCTTATATAGTCGCTTTGCACCACTCCACTGCACCGTTGTTCTAGTCTAGTTTTCTCGGCATAGCTAGCCCTAAACGTGATGGTTACTTCTCGCTTTTCATCTGGTGCTACTGACCGATTGGTTAATGTGTCAGCTAGTTGATTACTGAGATTGGTACGAGGATCGGCTTGCATAACTAGTTAGGAGTTTGATTATTTGATTTTTTCTTTTTAACCGGGTTATTCGCTGTAGCTGCTATGGCGCGGAGCGCCGAGCAGGTAGGCGAATAACCTGGAACCTTTTCTCACTTATTAACCTCTTGAAAAGAACGGTTTTTCGGGGGTTTGGGGGACACCCCCAACAAGCAACCACGCCGCTTTCCCGCAGGGAAAGTAGCGCCCTTGGCGCGTTACGGCGTATTGCTTGCCTATGCCCCCGACGGGGGCATAGGGGGGACGAGAACCAGGGGGCGCAACGAGTGACTAGGGGAGTAGGAGACTCAGGCGACCCACGAGTGACTGTCTGCAATCTCAAGAGTGTAACCGAGGGCTGGGTTTGTTCAACAATGCCGCTCACACTGTTCGAGTTCAGAGTGTTGATTCATGGGTAACTGCTTTTTTAGACTAGTCTACCTCACGAGGATACAAACCCTCTTTTATTGATATTCGTCACATCACGACAAAAAACTTAAACTTTTTCTGACCACAATTTTTTTACAATGAAGTGATTTATTATTACTGGTGGCTATGTCTCGTAAACCGAAAGCTGTTCCTTTATCAAAAATAGAAGATATTCAAACCAGTCTCAAACACTTTGCGGCAACTCCTAAGACTATCAGCCTGTCTGATTTAGTCCTCAGTTTGGCTAAACCTATTCAAGATATGTTAGACGCTGGCTACTCTTATGACGATGTTTCTGATGTGTTTAAAGGTCATGGGGTAGAACTGGCGGCCAGTGGTCTGAAGATTTTTCATAAAAAAGCTTCAACAATAACGGAGAATAGTTCGAGTAATGAATCATCAGATAAAGCGGTTGAAGAATCAGTTAATTCTGACTCCGAGCCAGAATCAACTGATTCTTCAACCACAACTAACAATGATGTTCCAGCAGTAGAGGCAGATAGTTCACCACCTGATAGTAGTGAACTATCCTCACCTTCACCATCTCAAAGTACGAGACGAAAGAAAACAACACCTAAGACTTCTGCCCAATTTAACATCACTGATAGGAGTGAAATATGAAACGCATCGTGATGATACTGGGGGGCAAGGGTGGTACAGGTAAGACTGCCTTTACTCGCTTGCTACTGGATGTAATACACTCGAAAGGGATTAATTATCTAGCTTATGATGCAGATACAGAGAATCCAGAACTGTACGAGTACTATCAAAACTTTGGCTCAGGGGTAAGACTGTTGAACTTCCTGGAGGTGGCAGAGGCGAAACGCTTCTTTACGGAAATCAAAGCCGAATCACCCGACTCAATAATAGTAGATATGCCGGGGGCATCAAGCAATAAAACCAGGGAGATTATCAGTAAGTTTGGGCTATTCAAGATTGCAGGCGATTTAGGTTATCGAGTAACGCTAGTGACTGTGCTTAACCTGGGATATTCGGTCATCACTAGCTTAAAAACTATGGCTGAGTTCTGTAGCGATAAAGCAGATTATGTGGTGGTAAAAAATCTGTGTTGGGATAAAGGTTCAGGTTTTCAGCGCTGGGAGAACAGCAAAACATCGGCAGCGATATCTGAATTGAAAGGCATAGAGATAGAAATGCCAGAGCTAGACTACTCGACCTTTGACACGTTGACAGAAAAAGGTCTACCTTACTCGGCTGCGACTGAAGAGAATGGTTTTCCTTTTGGAGATTACCTGCTGGTAAGTGGATTCTTAGACCAAGCTAAACCAGAGCTAGAAAAGGCTGGGGTTTATTTGGGGTTGCAGCAGTCAGAGGTAAGTCTTGCTGCTGAGTCCTCTTTGACTTCGACTTCAGATCAAGTATCGGTAACAGTATCTACTTCTCGTCGGGGTAAAAAGAAAACTAATGAGCAACAACAATAATAGCAACGGCAATCACAGCAATCCTCATTCTGAAACTGCCGATTCCGTAGAGAGCAGTGAACAGGGGGAAGTCAAGATAGCACTAGGCAGATTATATAGAGAGTTTGACAGTTTTAAGCAATCACAGAAAACTGAACGCGAACGCGATAAGGCGGAGTTACAAGCATGGTCAAAGACGAATTTAATTCAGAGTCAACTTCTCAACCAAGCGATAGCGACAATCGAGATGCTGACAAAGGAATTGAAGAATCAGAATCTCTCATCGAGCGAGTACGAGAAGAACAACGAAGATTTGAGACAAGAATTAACTCCCTTGCTGACGCAGTTAAAGAATATGCCCAAGTCAACAGCGACATTAGAGAGCTTAGAGTTCAAAGGGCTGAAAAGCGAAGTATTGCAGCTAAAACAGAACGGGAATCAACTGTTGAGTCACACGAAAAACTTGACTACGGTTATTCAGGAGTTGAAGAACAGCCCTCCCCCCAAACCCATCACCATAGAGAAAGAGGTTTATCGCTCTGAACCACTAAGTCAATATGGAATGATGGGGTTGATTATTACAATATTTGCCTTGTCAATGTTCTTCGGACTCAATCAATTTATTCCGGTAAAAATCTCGAATGATTTCAATAATTATCTCCAATCTATCTGGCAACGTACAGGCTATAGCAATGTCAAGCTACAACGGATAGAAAAGCGTTTGGGGACTGACCGAAATCGAAGATGAAGGGCAATATATAGTGATTGGGGCAAACAGGCTTAACGTAATATTTGCCCCAATCATACAAATAATCAGAGATAAGAATCCACAAGTTTACCTTGAGTTGACCACTTCTCATCTAGAAGACGACAAGCGACATAAACAACTTTTTGACTTCTTTGCGCTTGTGCCTTCCATTCATGTTCCAGGAACGGACGGTGTAATCACTTTGATAACCTAAAACAAGTGCAAGGTCGTCGTAACTTAACTGCCATTTTTTCTTAAACTCAATTGGGTGCATAAATTTAAATCCATTACTAGGATTTCAGGGTTTTGATGTCTTGATGCCTTGGAAATAACTGAAAACTAAAGGCTTTTTGAGATTGAAGTAATATTAAAAAGCGGTAAAGCCTAACTTCTCACTGCCGTTCAATTGCTTGGATTCTATAAGTTGTGCAATAGCACCCCTTAAATACCGAACGCTAGGTTTATCTTCACCCCACTTTCGGCTATTTCTAATCGCAGCAAAGCTGACTGGTGTTGCAACGGCTGAAGTAACAATGTTTAAAATCTGCTCCAAATCCGCCTCAGAAATACTCATTTCTTCTAGCTCTGCAATTTCAACCTCTTGGGTAGGCTTTGAGAAAATAGACTCCAGCTGATTAACTGCGTCAGATGGTGCAATTTTCTCCCCTCTGGGCATAACTGCTGGCTGGTGATGCTGCACCAGTTCCGGGAAGAATTTGAGTAATGTTCTAGCGGGATCTGGCTGACCATTTCCTGGGTGTAACTCTATCTTTAGCCAGTCAGGAATCATGCCGAGATTGCCACCGCTAACAGGTTCAGCAAAGTTATTAGGGTTGGCTTTGAAATATTCGCCGCTAGCAACATTAATCTTTCGCAATCCACCAGCGCTGACAGACTGAGCTACACAACCAATGAAATTAACTGATTGCTTAAAGGTATCTGCCAGTCCTGCTGTGGCCTTGCCAACCACAGAAGTTAAGTTAGAGCCATGCAACACAATGATTAATGTACCGCCAGACTTAGCGAAGCGAGAAAGTAAATATTGGATAGCCCAAGTGCGATCGCTTTCATCAAGCAGGGACAGCAAGCGCATCGCCTCATCAATGACTAACAGTAAGTTTTTATGGGAGTAAGGTTCACTAGCATCTAAGCCTTTAAGAAATTTAAGCAAGTCACGGGCGACTAGTTTATCTGCCCCGTCTGCATCTTTTTCCGGGTATTTAAGAGCAGAAATCAGATTGCAACTAAAGGGGTAAACGTCCACCCCGGCTGTAAAGTATTGGGTGTTTAATCCCGAATCTAAAGCTAGAGATAATGTTGCCAAGATTGCTGCTAAGGTTCCCTTACCACCTCGCTGAGTGCCAGCGAACGCTATCACCTGAGAACTCATCATGTCTTCTATTTGAAAACCACTTTTCCTTAAAGCCGCGATGAGTGCGTTTGCTCTATTCGCCAGAGGGAGATGAGTTATAGTCTCTGGTAAAAGCCCCTGTGCTGATGGCTGTAACTCCTCCGGTCTAGAAAGTTCCGAAGCTTGGGGACTGTGGCGAATATCTACCTGTGGTGATTGAAATTGCTTGATATCTACGGTCGGTGGTAACTGAGTTTGAGCCTGTGCAATAGCACTTATCTCCGACCGATTCACACGGCTGTCAATGGTCACATCCTGTAAATGGAGAGCCATACTTTGATAAGTCGGTAGCTGACGACCCTTAAGCTTGCCAAACCAGCCAAACATCCAGCGATAAGCGTAAAAACGTTTTCCTGGCTCAACTTGCGTTAAATATTGCCCAATATTTTCAAATTCAGCCAGAAGAAAGGCGTACTCTTCTGCTGATTGTCGTTCTAGGAATTTAACGGTATTAGCAAGATGATCCGCTTGATAATTGCTCCGAGTATCATAGTCACCAGCACGAGCAACCGCGTCTATAAAGTTGCCACGTATAAAAGGTATTGGTGCAATTTCTTTAGTGCGGTTCGAGTGTTCGACAACAAACCATAGCCACGCAGCACCGCCAATTAAACCACCAACTAGTGCCATTGGGTTCACCGCATAACAAACCGCTCCGATCCCAGAAGCCAGCAAGCCAAGTACACGGGTCATGTCTGCTTCGTTCTCAGAAACTCGTGCCATTTCAAATAATTGATCCTTGCGCTCTTGCAACCATTCAGAAACATTTCCTGCCTCCAAATGGGATAAGGCGGGATAAGAATCGCGTAAGTGTTCCGTTTCCTTAGTTGTAATTTTTGGGATATTGTTACAATGCATAAAACAAATGCCTCGTTGAGTAGTGAGTGCCGCTCAGTGGAGAGAGTTGTTGAACGGCACTCACTTTAATCTTTGGTCAATCCCCAAATGGCGAACCCAATTTCACCCGCCATCATGGTGCCGATATTAAATAAGATGCAGCCCAAAATCATGAATGGATCTGTAAATTGAAATGGGTTACGAGCTGCAAAGGTGGTGACAATATCGAACACCCAAACAGCAATAACAACTAACCCCGCACTAGAGCGATCGCGTGTCCCTGCGGTCTTATAATCCTTCCAAAGTTCACCAACAAGGTCAATCTTGCCACTAGGCTTGGTTTCAAGCTCATAAACCATGTGGTCTTGAAGTTCCCGCCTAGCTGAATCTGGGTTTTTACCGCGCAGGGCGTGGGCTTCGATTACTTGCACACCTACAGAAACCATAAATGCCAAGTAAAACAAAGGGTTGAACGCTGCAAATGGCACATTTAGCCAATTCCAAGTCGGCTCAAACCAAGGAACAACAGGTGGGCCAGTAAAGATTAATTGCCAAGTTGAATCAGCACTGATTATGGAACCGCCGATAAATAAAATCCCGCCTACCAAGGCACGACCCGCGCCACCGTTAGCAACAAACTGATTGACGATCGCAGCAGCTGCCCTAATGGGTAAGCCGACGATCATCACAACAGCCTTGGCACAAAAATCGATGATTTCACCAAGCGCTCGCTTTTTACCCTTGGGTTTACCATCGCTGTTACCAGTACTGCCACTCTCCGCACTTGATGAACCTAACGCCATTACTTTTTCCTCACTGGTTTGATATTTTGAACGCTTTTACAAACCTCTTTGGCTTTGTATTTCCATTTCCAAATCCCTTCTTCAATCCGACCAATACACCTACCCGTTGCGTCAAAAACATCAACAATCTCATCATCAAGATATAGAGTTGGGTCTGGCCTGGGATTGCGTTTACTACTGTCAAAATAATTCGTGATTCTTAGAGAACGAGTTGTGGGCATGACTCCCGCTTCATATAACGCATCGCTGGTTTTTGCCCGTTCTTCTATGCGAGTTCGTTCTAATCCTTCGGTGGCTTTTAATCTTTCGGCTTCTGCATAAGCCCCCAACTTGGGAATTAAGGGAATGATTACAGGCAAGAAGCAGACACTAACACCAGCCAAGGCTAAATACAATTGCTTCTTGTACATCTCACTGTGCCATCGCGGTAATCAGTGCAAATTTTTCCCATTGCTTTAACTCATGCAGTCGTTTAAATACTGACTCCGCTTCATTGCTAGGAGCGGTAGAAGAATCACACTCTAGCCATGCTTGATGAGCGATTTTTGCAATTAACCAGAGCGTGTCTGATTCGCTCATCTTCTCTAGTCCTTCGCCCCATGTCTCACACATATCTTTAATCAGTGCGTTGTCGTGAGAGAGGGAGTAATATCCTACGGGGTGCGCCATTTTGATATCCTTGAATGTGTGTACTGATTTCATCCCTGATCTAAGTCACAACTGGGCGAACGCTTTTCTTCTCCGGGCAAGCGTTCGCACAATTAATACTCATCAGAACTGTTAGCAAGTTGTACTTTTTCAATGCCATCTAAAACTTCAGAAATTGATTGAATGGCATCATTCAAAACCAAGTCATTTGATGTAGTAAAATGCTTCGATGTTTGCAGTCTCCTGTATTCGGGAGTAGCTTGAATCAACCTTAAAGTTTGTTCAACACCAGCCAGAACAATTACTATTTCTTCTGTGCTAACAATACTGCTCATCATATTATTCACCTCTTATCGCCTCCAAATCTCCTAAGTTGATTTGATGATTGTTATTGACGGAGAATCTTTCATTTACTACTTTCTCCAAAGCTTTTCTCAGCCAATAAGCTGGAGTTGTGCCATCCATTTCTGCAAGCATTCTGATGGCTGGAGTCAAGTCTTGAGGAACGTTGTAATTAAGCCGCTTGTTTAACATCGGTTGTTTCTCCTAAGTAAAGTTTTTTCATTTCTGATAAAGCAACGGTTCCCGGATTTTCTGGAATCAACAAATTACTTTCTGGAATGCTCCCTTTAAGTAATCTTTCTTTAATCAACATCTGCACGGGCGCGATCGCAAACGCACCGCCACACAAAGTTACTTTGCTGCGTCTGGCTTTTACGGATATGTCATCTAGGGCATAAGCCAAGGGAGAATCTTTCATCCATGAGTGAATAGCGTTCTCTAACTCAGTCCCAATGTCTTCACCATCAGGTGCAATCGCACTTATGCCGTTATCACCAACGGTTGCAGTTTCCAAAATCTCGCGCAGTTGGGAGGGGCGAATCATTTTAGAAGAATCGGTGTTGCTCAATGCTCTGGAAAATTCTTTGATTAGTGTGGCGACACCGCCGCCACCATTGGGACTACAAGTTACCCGTTTTGGTAATTTGCCGAGATTACTGTATTCGCTGATTGTGGCTGTACCATACCCAATATCAAAAGTATGGAATTGTTTATCGTCAAAGCGTTCGCTTGCCCAGAGTGACGCGCCATATCCCTCTGGAAATCCCAGAAAGCCAAGTTTAGAGAAGCACAGACGATATCTAACGCCATCTACCGCGATCCACTTGCATTGTTCAATGGCTTTTTTTAGTTCTAATGGAGAAGCTAGCGAGAGCGTTGATAAACGAATGTGCAAGGTTCTACGCTTGTCGCTTGTACCCGTGGACAACTCAAGTAGATTTGGCAAGGAGGCGATCGCGCCTAATGCAAGGATGGGGAAGTAATGTACTTTGTAATTCTCGGAATCACTCATTGCTATATATTCCTTACCTTGCAGTCTGGCGGAGCTACCAACGACCCAATGCTCTACAACATCTTTGTTGTTTTCATCTTTGCCTCGGCTTAGGCTGAAAGCTCCTAATTCTCCAAATGGTACTGATGGCACACAACACACTAAGGATTCGGTCTTCATCACTGGTGTTGTGCCAGTTTCGTTATTAACGAAAGCCTGATATTTAATACTGGAGCGCCCAGCATCTAGCATCAAATGAATTACCTTTTTTGATGGCATTGATGCTTTCTCTGTTATGGTTTCAGGCTCGTTTGTGTTGGGTGCGTTCGTGCTAAGGCGTGTTTGTTGCTTTTTATGTCTTGGCATATCGTAAAACTCTCAACTTTTTATCGTCACTGTCACAAAGAAAAGTAGTCGTCATCAACTAACGTTTCATGTTTCATGTTTCATGTTGACGGCGGGTGTAAGTGGCGTTTCACGGTGTCAAGTGAGGCTGAAACATTGATGCAACCGTTGAAACAGTTTCATGAAACCTTTCTGTGAAACACTACTGAGTATCTTGGCTCCCAGTAGCCTGAACCTGTGACAGCATCGAGTTTTGCAAAATCTGAAGTAAAAGAAAGTTAACTACCTCTGCGTGGTCATTAATGCCTAATTGCTGCGCTTTATCGCTGATAAATGGGTGTAAGGATTGCCTGATTGTTACTCGCATAAATTCTCCTCAAAATAAATTCGTAGGCTGAAGTCGCCAAGAATACGTGTATCTTGTCTGCCGTTGGCGTTTTTGCCTTCTCTGCTTTTGCGTGGTAGCTAATTAAGTAACTCTGCCGTTTCAACCATCTGATACAGGCTTCGTCAAACTGTGGCATTTATGCCATAGCCACACTATAACACCAAATTACTCTGTTACGCTATAACTCCAGTACGCAAAAATGAAAATTACTGATTATAAGTGGATAATCAAAAAGTAGCGTTTATGAGTAATTGCGTAATTGTGGGTAGACCTAAAGGGGATAAACCAGATGAAGTGGCACATCTTAGAGCAAGGATGCCAAAGGATTTGCATACAGAATTTAAGCTGTGGTGCGTTAAAAATAATCGGACGATGGACACCGTGATCTGTGAGCTAGTCCAGGAATTTTTGGATAAGCAGCATTCACAAGGATAATTGCGTACTAGCGTATTAGGTGTAGAATTGCTTTCAAAGGCTATAGATAAAAACAGGCATGTGAGTAAAAGATTTTCAGTAACCGTTCCAGATTATGTTTTTGAAGATTTAGAGGCGATCGCACGAATCCAAGGAAGACCGACCGCTACCTTAGTTGCTTTTCTTGTAGAAGCATTTGTAAGAGATGCGCGAGAAAAAGGAGAGCTACCCTCAGCGAAACCGCCCAAGCAAGATGGTGCAGCATGACCGATGACATAAAACGCTCCAAAGGAAAATTTGACCCAGTTACGGAAACAAGAGATTGGCAAGTAGCTGCATCCGAGGAGTATTGCAGGCGAATTGCTAAAAAAACAGGTAGACGATTAGTAGAAATAATTGATACAGAAGATGAACCGTTACCAATAGTTTGTATTTTTGAGGATTACACCGATGACTGAAACAGCAACTCTAATGCCACTAAGTACATTTATCCCCGTTTTGACGGCTATCAGCGATCGCGACTGGGTACGGTTCAAGGAACTTGAAGTAAGTTTTGCAAACGCTCACGGGATCGAAACTTGGGCAGATGTTTTCAACTTCCGAATCATGCCCGCGCTAGAGCCAGAGGCTAAAAGATGGCTGTTAGTGACAAAATGCAGCCAAGGTATTAAGTCAGTCAAAATTTTAGATTAATGTCAAGTTGAAGCAGCATCAACAAATTGAATTATTTTTAGTCCACTAATACTATTAATTTAGTGAAGTATTTAT
>NZ_JBGTFY010000171.1:0-17862 GCF_041747015.1 Nostoc sp. | reverse complement strand
CGAGAATTGTCTGCTTAAATTCGGGAGCTAACAGCAAGTTAGGCAAAGCTGGATTTTCGCTAAAAGCCTTCTTAATCTTATTCAAAAAGCGAGCGCGAATAATACAACCACCTTTCCAAATCCGCGCCATTTCGCCCAGATTCAAATTCCAGTTATATGTCTTGGAAGCTGTGGATAGCAGCGCCATCCCTTGAGCGTAAGAACAGATTTTTGAGCAATAAAGAGCATCTCGGACTTTGTTGATAAAGTCCTTGGTTTGCCCATCATACTTGCCACTGGGGCCTGTGAGGACTTTCGATGCTGCTACCCGCTCCTCTTTAATCGAAGATATAATCCGGGCATTAACTGCTGCGGTAATTGTGGGAATAGCAACTCCCAATTCCAATGCAGTTTGTACAGTCCAGCGTCCAGTTCCCTTTTGACCTGCTGCGTCAACAATCAAATCAACCAGGGGTAGATTTGTTTCTGGGTCAATATATGGGAAGATATTCTTCGTAATCTCAATCAAAAATGAATCGAGTTCATCGGTGGTGTTCCATTCAGCAAACACGTCATGTAGCTGACTAGGGTTTAATCCACCAACACTTTTCAGCAAGTCGTAGGCTTCAGCAATTAGCTGCATATCGCCATACTCAATGCCGTTGTGTACCATTTTGACATAGTGACCAGAACCACCGGGTCCAATGTAGGTTACACAGGGGCCATCATCGACTTGGGCAGCAATTTTGTTGAAAATAGGCGATAGAAACTCGTAAGAGCTTGTTGTACCTCCAGGCATCAGGGAAGGGCCATTTAGCGCCCCTTCTTCACCGCCACTGACACCCATACCAAGATACCGAAGCCCAGCGGGTTCTAATTCCTGAGTGCGTCGTTCCGTATCTTCAAACCAAGAGTTGCCACCATCGATAATGATATCGCCTTCCTCTAACAAGGGTTTGAGTTGAGCAATCACCGCATCCACTGGCTTACCAGCTTGCACCATTACTAGGATTTTGCGGGGACGTTCCAATAAAGCGACAAATTCTTCCAAAGTAAATGCGGCTTTGACGTTCCTTCCTGGCGCGCGCTGCGCCATAAACGCATCCGTTTTTTCGCGGGAGCGGTTGTAAACTGCAATTGGGAAGCCATTGCGCTCGACGTTGAGAGCGATGTTCTCGCCCATAACGGCTAATCCAATCACACCAAAGCTTTGTAGTGTCATAAAAAATTTCTGGCTAACTCTTGCAGATCCTTTTACCTTTAAGGGTAGTCCGATATTTTCGTCGAACTCCTAAAGAAGACCTTAAGAGTTGATTATAATGACAAAAATCCACAACTAAGACCGATAATTAATTTTAAATTGTATCTAAATCAACAATTGATTGGCAAAGTTTGCAAAATTGAAATAGTCAAAGGACGCAGTAAGGAGTAACCAAATAATGCTGGCATTTGTCCTAGCTTTGGTGGTCGGTCTTGGTAGTTTAGCTATTTATATAGCAGCTTTCTTTTTTCCAGAAATCCACCGCAAGAATGACTTTGTCTGGAGTGGTGTCGGGCTGTTCTACGCTTTAGTCTTATGGGTGTTTGCACCACGCCTTTCTGGAGGTTTGCTGCTCGGTCATGTGGCTAGTGTGGCTCTTTTGGTCTGGTTTGGCTGGCAAACTCTATCATTACGCCGACAATTGACCCCACAGGCACAACAAACCCCAGTACCCAGTCCTGAGACGGTGAAAACTGGCATTCAGCAACAGGTGAATAAGTTGTCCCTTCAGGAACGGCTAGGCCAGTTGCAAAAAGGTCTTGGTAGTACCTTCGGTGGCGCGAAAGACAAGGTGCAACAGACTGTCAGTAAAAAGCCACCCACAACCCCTAAACCGGAAAATATTACCTCTGTATTAGCAGAGAAACCTGCTGTTGAGATTATCAACAAAACTACTGCTACACCAGAACAATCAGCAGAGGAGACATTTACTACCGACAGTGAAGCCAAAATCGAGAGTGTACCGGAAGCAATTCCCCCAAATCGCCCATCTCCTGAATTAGTGGAAGCGGCGCAAGCAGATGCGGAGATTGAGGACAAGCAACCGATTCACGCAGAAGAAATTGCTCCAGATGCGGTACTTGCTCCCCCAGCAGAAGTACCACCGGAACAAATACCGCCAAATAATCAGGCGAGTTAAATCGAGTGAAACCCAACTCACATCTGGCACCTTAGCACCTAACGACTGAAGTCGCGGCTACACAAACAAAGTCCGCCTGCGCGGACTACGGAAAATCAATGGTTTTGTAGCCTGGGGAGGTAGGCTTTGTTCTGGTAGCCGCGATTTTAATCGTCTGGTCTGGTGTTCAAGTTGTTTTAATGTTTTGCCACAAATCGGCTGTAATAAATCTAGATAAATGACTAATATTAGTTGTGGCGATCGCCACGTCTCCACCGATAATAGTTAAAGCTTGGGCTACTAAAATTATGTCACCATCAATCGTCTTATCACCAGCTGTTGGTTGTCCTTGCTGACGAGCTTCTGCCCACAGTAATGCAGCTTGACGCATTGCAGTTGTTGTAATGGGTAGATATTCTAGAAGTTGACTTAACTCATCTAAGCGAGCAATACCTTTAACTTTGTTTGCTCGTAATAATTCTCGCCGCACTTCATAATCGGCTATTTCAGGAATTATAACTCGACTTCCAGAGGAAACGAGTGTTTGCAGCCATTGAGTACAAGCAAGGCTTTCAGCAGATAACTTTGGGTTTGTGATTAGACCGATTGGCCCTGCATTTAACAGAATAATCTGACTCACCAAGTTATACCTTTTAACTCAAGAGGGAATAGTTTACGATCAGATAAACGATCCTCATCTAAGGTATAAATTAAGTATTCTCCTGTTTCTTGCTGCTCATCAGCGTCATCTTCATCAATCCAAGACTGAAGTACATTTACTAACTTAGACTGTTTCTCTTTTGGCAGAATATATTCTTGCAAAATCTGCAAAGTATATGTTTCTACAGAAAGTCCTTGCTGTTTAGCTTCCTGTGCAAGATACTGTTCTAATTCTGGTGACAAGTTAAGGGTTAAAGTCATAAGTTTTTTTGGAGTGACATTACATATTTTATGCTTGGTGACAAAAATCGTGATGTTTGTCACAAAAATCGTGATTTAATCATAAAAACCGCGATGTTTGTCATAAAAATCGAGATGTTGTTCACGAAAATCGCAATTTAATTATAAAAATCGTGATTTTGGTCACAAAAGCTTCAAGATTCTTTACAAAACCGCGATGTTTTTCATAAAAATCGGGATTTTGGTCACGATAGCTTCAAATGCAAATCTAACTTTACCCACTATGTTTTGCGGCTTTTTCCTCTACTAATGCCTTTGCTAAAACAGCAGCAGCTTCAAAAGAATCATGTAAGCCAAGACTTGGTGCTTTATCTTGAGCATCCAATGGGACTAAATTTGATTCCTTCAACAATTCGGCTGCCAAGAAATGTATTAGCAAGAGTTTATCAGTGTGGGATAATTTTTTAAGCAGAGGTATGAGTTCGGTAAGAAGCATAAGTTAAAACTTTAATAAATTTAGATAAATTTTAGAGGATAGTTTGGAGAACGCTCTTAAACTAAGCTACGGATAAAAATTATGAACATCCAACTTAAAGCGGAATACGAGCAATTTATACAAACCCGAATTGCTACAGGTAGATATGAAAATGCTGAAGATGTGATTGCTAAAGCATTGAATCTGCTGGAATAATGGGAGAAGGGTTATCAGAAATGGGAAGAAGAAACCCAGAAAAAAATAGCTGTTGGGCTTGCTTCTATCGAACGTGGAAATGTAGTAGATGGTGAAGTGGTGATGGCGCGACTGGCAGAGAAATTACGCCAAGCGCGTGAGACTCAAGGATAATGGAATATTTTATTGCCAAAGAAGCAAGCCAAGATTTAGATGAAATTTTGGATTATTTTCTAGTTTGCAATATTGTTACCTTGT
Organism: Nostoc sp.; assembly: GCF_041747015.1. GTDB lineage: Bacteria > Cyanobacteriota > Cyanobacteriia > Cyanobacteriales > Nostocaceae > Nostoc. Next base: position 13,896 of record NZ_JBGTFY010000171.1, on the reverse strand, counting down.
ACGCCTAACGCATACTACAAATTGGAGCTTTTTTTAATTGGAATTCTCTCATTTGTAAATTTAAGCTGCTCATTTAACCTTGCAGCAATGCCTGAAATCTTACATTGCCCCGAATACTATCAAAATCAGGGTTTTTTCTTGCTTCTCTACGGCATCGAGAAGGATTAAGGTTAATAGCTTGTTGTAGGTTTTCAATGGCTAAATCAACATCATTTTGTAAGGCGAAATAGCAAGCTTTGCCGTAATGACCACTCTCATCATTAGCTTGTAATTCTAAAGCTTTCTCACAACTAGCCAGGGAATCTTTGTAACATCCCGCACGAGCCAGGACAATGCCCTGATTAGCCCGCCAAAGCGGATATTCTGGTTGAAGTTTCACAACTTCATTGAGGTTAGCCAATGCTTCATCATAACGCCTCAGTAAACTCAAGCTCAAGCCCCGGCTGCTCAAAGTATCGGGGTCATGGGGTTTAATATTCAAAGCTTGATCATAGCTGGCGATTGCCTCTTCATGACGATGTAAGTTCATTAGCACTTCCCCTCGCTTGAGCCAAACTTCGGGGAAGTCATCTTTAATTGCTAAGGCTTTGTCATAGCTACTTAATGCTTCCTCATAACACTCTAAATTTATCAGTGCAGTGCCTCGGTTGAGCCATGCTCCGGGGTACTGATCGTTAATTGCCAAAGCTTTGTCGCAGCTACTTACTGCCTCTTCATAACGCTCTAAATTCATCAGCAAGACACTACAATTACTCCAACCTTTGGGGAAGTCATCTTTAATTGCCAAGCCTTTTTCAAGGCTTGCTAAAGCCTCTTTATATTCTCCTAGTAGATATAGAGAGTCACTCACATCTAAAAAGAGACTGCTGCTAAATTCAGGATAAGTATCAGTTAGAATTTTTTCAGCTTGCTCAGTTGCCCGATGTAGCAAATCTCTTTGCTGACTTGGGTTGCTTCTTAGGGATTTATACAAAAGCCCAGCATATTTACCCAGTCCATCTTTCAAAAAGTCAACTTGAGTAAAACAAGGTTTTAATGCTGCCTCTATCTCTTCTTTGGAGGGGCCAGTCCAATTTTTGTAGTTAATATCATATTTAGCCGGATCTTTTGGTAACGTCATCCAACTAAATAGAAAGCCCAAGGTTATGCTTTTCAGAAACTTCTCTGTTGGGTCGGGCAAGAGGTGATAATTCTCTACTGTTGCTTCTACAATAACTGCGGCGAAAGGAATCATTACTACTTCAATTTGCTTAAGATAACGAGAAGCAAACAAATAAGAAAGAAATTGACGCTGACCTTCATCTCTCCTCGCAAATAGAGCATGATAGAGAAATTCAGCAGTGTATTGACGCCAATCAGAGTTATTGTATTTTTCTGGATCAGGTCTATCGGGGGAAACCTCTTGGTTTGCCTGTTGCTCAAAATATGTGGCTAGCAGTTCATGGGTTTCACGAAATCGCGTTCTGTCCTCATTAAAAAATGACAGCCGAAAAACATTACGAGCCACATCATCTAGCTGATAGTGACCTTGAACAAACTCAACAAAATCGCACTTTGTCAGCCAATCAAAACAGTCGATAGTTGGATGAACACCAGTTTCAAAATCTATTCCTTGTTTTTGCATCAAGTGCTGAATCAACGACCGATCAAACCAACGACAACAAGCTGCCAATTGTACTATCTGTTTTTGCTTTGCATTTAGTCCTTGCAGTAGCAGATCAGTAATCGCTTGGTTGCCACGGGAAAAGTCAATATCTCTACCTGCTTCTTTCTCTCGTCTAATCCAGTTGAGATAGTAGGGTAAGCCTTTAGTAGCTTTATGTATTTTCTGAATCTCTCCAGATTTAGTAATGCCAATATGCTGAAGATATTCTTTAGTTTGTTCTTTGTTGAATTCATCTAATTGTTGTTCATAGATTAATTCTCGATCCTGCTGCAACTTCCGCCAACTTTGTTTCTCTAATACAGAACGTCGTCCTGCTAAGACAATGCGGACAGGATAAGATTTTAAAGTTGTATCTTCCACTAGATACTGCCACAGCCAAGTGTCAATATCTGACGGTGCTTTTTCATAGGTATCTAGAATTAGTACAATAAGGCGCTTGTGCTTTTGAGCTTTTTGGATCAACCCATCAGCAAATGCATGAGTCAATTTAGGTATTGGTTCTAGCATCAACTCCTGAAGCTCTTTGTCATTCTTGGTTGCTGGATGTTGTTGCAGCAGTTCTTGTATACGCTCTTTCGTCGGTTTGAGTGCCTGTGATGCATCTGATAGCATTCCCCCAGCCTTAACCGTAGCATCCAAACCTAAACTCAATGCTGTTCCGTGATCTCCCAAGTAGCCTGCACCTGTGGCTAGCAGTGTGGCTGTTCCTAGTTCCAACCAATCTTTAACCGTATTTTGTTGTTCTGTATCAACTGATTTACCTTGCACAGGTTCAGTTTTCAGCTTGTAAACGGTTTCCTGATACTGCTCATAAAGTGATGTAAAAGGGTCAGGTTTAGGTAAAAAATCCCTTTGCCAGAGTCCGGTAGGTTTTGGTAATAGCTCATAAAGCTTTTCCATTAGCTTCAGTGGCGTTTCAATACCTGCTGTCAGACCAAAAGAGACTTCTGCAAAGTCGGCTTGCAATTCGTGCGTCTGTTTTAGTTGTTTGAGTAGAGTAGTTTTACCAACTCCCCCAAACCCATAAACTTGAAACAGCAGTGGGTTAGACTCTGGAGATTTCAGTGCTTTGGTAAATTTGGCTAGAAATTCCTGGGCCTGCTTGCGAGAGATGTAAGTTATATGATTGCTCATCTGGCAATGGGAATACTGTAATGAATGTATAGATTTTAGCTATTCCCACTTTGATTTGGCATCTGAGATCACTTCTTTCAAGGAATTCTCTAGAAAGTAGATTGAACTATTGTAATTTTTAAGCCTAAGTGTTAGCCAAAAGGATCATGTCAATTAAAGTTAAGCTATCAACTACCTTTTGTGCAGAGTAAAAGGTAAGGTTGCAAATGAAGGTAGTCCCATAAATGCAGTTTTAACGACAGTTTCGATGTTCGTAATGAAAATCGTGATGTTCTTAACAAAGCTTGAGTTTTTCTAAAGATAGATTAAAAAGTATTCGCATTAGCAAAATGAAAAGGCGATGTTTTTCAAAAAAAACAACTTCCTAGATGTGTAAACCGAATCAACATTCTCATCTATGAGATACTTGAGCGCCATGAGTTTGAATCGCCATTTTTTCAGCTTTTAATTTTCGTAGTTTATGTACAACTGGGTTTGGATTTCGGCGTTGTTCTTCTCTCATGCGATCGCCCCACTCTAACCAATCCGTCATGTAGGCATCTACCGCTTGCTTATTGTGTAAGTAGTAAAGAATGGCTGCATAAACTTGTTCTAAAGTCAATTCTGTATAGCCGCGAATTCCATTAGCTAGGTCTAGGGATTGGCGACGACCTGTATCATGGCTTCATGCCATCTTCTATAATTGATCAAAGCTGCACACCTAATTTTAGGCATGAGACTGTGACCGAATCAGGAAATTATAAAGATACCGTCAACCTACCCAAGACTAACTTTGATATGCGGGCAAACGCCATCAAGCGGGAGCCGGAAATCCAGAAATTTTGGGAAGAAAATAAAATTTACGATCGCCTCTCGGAAAATAACCCCGGCGAATTATTTATACTACACGATGGGCCTCCCTACGCTAATGGCTCTTTCCATAGTGGTCATGCCTTAGGTAAAATTCTTAAAGATATTATTAATCGCTATCAACTGCTACGAGGGCGTAAGATTCGCTATGTTCCTGGTTGGGACTGTCACGGTTTGCCAATTGAGTTGAAAGTTTTGCAGAATATGAAGCCAGCAGAACGGCAAAGTTTAACGCCTTTACAACTGCGGCAAAAAGCTAAACAATTTGCACTAGAAGCGGTGGCTGACCAAAGCAAAAGCTGTAAGCGCTACGGTGTTTGGGGTGATTTTGAACACCCTTATCTGACTATGCAGCCGGAATATGAAGCGGCTCAAATTGGCGTGTTTGGTCAGATGTTTTTAAAGGGATACATCTATCGCGGTTTGAAGCCGGTTCACTGGAGTCCGAGTTCTAAGACTGCTTTGGCTGAAGCTGAGTTGGAATATCCTGAAGGTCACGTTTCCCGCAGTATTTATGCAGCTTTTAGCGTTACAGGTTTGGCGGAGGGTGTAAAATCACTGTTGGGTGAATATTTGCCGGATTTGGGTGTAGCTATTTGGACGACTACGCCTTGGACGATTCCGGGGAATTTGGCGGTGGCGGTGAATGGTGAACTTGATTATGTGGTGGTGTCACGCAGAGGCGCAGAGGCGCAGAGAGGATTTGAGTATCTGATTGTGGCGGCGGAGTTGGTGGAGAGGTTATCTACGACTTTGGGGGTTGAGTTAACGGTAAAAGCTACGGTTAAGGGGAAGGATTTAGAATATACTACTTACCGTCATCCGTTGTTTGACCGCGAAAGTCCGATTGTTGTGGGTGGTGATTATATTACTACTGAGTCGGGGACTGGGTTGGTACATACTGCACCGGGTCATGGTCAAGAAGATTATATTGTTGGTCTGCGTTATGGTTTGCCTATTCTTGCGCCAGTGGATGACAATGGCAATTTTACCGATGAAGCGGGACAATTTGCGGGGTTAAATGTGCTGGGTAATGGGAATCAGGCGGTGATTGATGCGTTGACGGCGGCTGGTTCTTTGTTGAAGGAAGAAGCATACCCACACAAATATCCTTATGATTGGCGGACGAAAAAGCCGACGATTTTCCGCGCTACTGAACAATGGTTTGCTTCGGTGGAAGGATTTAGAGAAGAAGCATTAAAGGCGATCGCTACGGTAAAATGGATTCCAGCCCAAGGTGAAAATCGGATCACGCCAATGGTGGCGGAACGTTCCGACTGGTGTATTTCCCGTCAGCGTGCTTGGGGTGTACCCATTCCCGTTTTCTACGACGAAGAAACTGGGGAAGTCCTGCTGAATGAAGAAACTATCAACCACATTCAAGGAATTATCGCTGAAATTGGTTCCGATGCTTGGTGGGAATTATCAGTTGAGGAATTATTACCGGAATCCTATCGCAACAATGGTAAGTCTTACCGCAGAGGTACAGACACGATGGACGTATGGTTTGATTCTGGCTCATCTTGGGCAGCTGTAACCAAGCAGCGTCCAGAGTTGCACTACCCGGCTGATTTGTATTTGGAAGGTTCAGACCAACATCGTGGTTGGTTTCAGTCAAGTTTGCTTACCAGTGTAGCAGTGAATGACATTGCACCTTACAAAACTGTCTTAACTCACGGCTTTGTTTTAGATGAACAAGGGCGTAAAATGAGTAAGTCAGAAGGAAATGTGGTTGATCCAAATATATTCATTGAAGGCGGGAAAAATCAAAAAGCAGAACCGGCTTACGGTGCAGATGTCTTGAGGTTGTGGGTATCATCGGTAGACTACTCCAGCGATGTCCGCATTGGTAAAAATATCATCAAGCAGCTGAACGATATCAGAGGCAAAATTCGCAATACGGCGCGGTTTTTGTTGGGTAGCTTGGATGATTTTGACCCCGAAAAAGACGCAGTACCTTTCGAGGAATTACCAGAACTTGACCGTTATATGCTGCACCGCATCAGCGAGGTATTTGAGGAAGTAACCGTTGCCTTTGAGAGTTTCCAATTCTTTCGCTTTTTCCAAACAGTGCAGAATTTCTGCGTGGTGGATTTATCCAACTTTTATTTAGATGTTGCTAAAGATAGGCTGTACATCAGTGCAACCAATGCTTTCCGCCGTCGCAGTTGTCAAACTGTTCTGAAGATAGCGTTAGAAAACTTAGTAAGAGCGATCGCACCAGTATTATGCCACACCGCCGAGGATATCTGGCAATATCTCCCCTACAAAACACCTTACAAATCAGTATTTGAAGCCGGTTGGATACACATAGAGGAAAAATGGCGTAATCCTGAATTAGCCGAATTTTGGTCAGCACTGCGACAACTGAGCACCGATGTTAATAAGGTGTTAGAACAAGCCAGGATAGAAAAAATGATTGGTTCTTCCCTGGAAGCGAAAGCTTTAATTTATATATCTCACAAACAGTTAGGCGATGCCATCAAAGCCTTCAACCCAGTTAAAGGTAACAGTATTGACAAACTGCGGTATTTATTGCTGACTTCTCAGGTAGAATTATTAGACTCTGCCGAGAGATTGCAAGGATTAGAATATACCGCACAAACAGAAGAGTGGGGAATTGGAATAGTGAAAGCAGACGGGAAAAAATGCGATCGCTGCTGGAACTACTCCACCCATGTGGGAGAATCAGTAGAACATCCCCTAATTTGCGATCGCTGTGTTGCAGCCTTAGCCGGAGAATTCTAAAAATGATTTTTTCACGCAGAGGCGCAGAGGCGCAGAGAGTAACAGTTTAAAATTCTGGCGTTGCTGAATCAAGGGATGAAATCTAAAACTCCTTATCCTCTCTGCGCCTCTGCGTGACACATTCATCCTCTTTAAGGAATTCCTCAATGGCACGTCTAGCCCTGCTGAGTGTATCTAACAAAACTGGTTTAATCGACCTAGCCCGTAGCTTAGTCGAAGAATTTGACTTTGATTTAATCAGCAGTGGCGGAACAGCCCAAGCCCTCAAAGATGCCGGACTACCAGTTACCAAAGTTGCAGATTACACAGGTTCTCCAGAAATTTTAGGTGGTCGAGTTAAGACATTACATCCCCGGATTCATGGAGGAATTTTAGCACGGCGAGACGTTCCCCAAGATATTACAGATTTAGAAAATAACCAAATTCGCCCGATTGATTTAGTAGTAGTAAATCTTTATCCTTTTGAGGAAACTATTGCTAAACCAGGGGTAACATTATCTGAAGCTGTTGAACAAATTGATATTGGTGGCCCGGCAATGCTACGGGCATCATCAAAAAACTTTGCCCATCTCACAGTATTATGTGATCCAGCCCAGTATGACGAGTATTTGCAGGAATTGCGGCGAAATAACGGCAAAGCATCCCTAGAGTTTCGCCAAAAGGCGGCATTAAAAGGATTTTCACACACTGCTAGCTATGATCAAGCGATAGCGCAAGCGCTGACTTGTCAGTTCGCATCTTACCTCACAGAGGCACAACAGTACACCCTGAGCGGCACACAATTGCAATCTCTGCGTTACGGCGAAAATCCTCATCAACCCGCCGCCTGGTATCAAACTGATACAACGGGATGGACAACCGCGACAAAACTCCAGGGCAAAGAACTTAGTTACAATAACTTAGTTGATTTAGAAGCCGCACGCCGAATTATTGCTGAATTCACTGATACCCCAGCCGCAACGATTATCAAACACACAAACCCCTGTGGTACGGCACTGGGAAGCAGTATTTCCGAAGCCTACCAAAAAGCTTTAAACGCCGATGCTATTTCTGCCTTTGGTGGCATTGTCGCCCTCAACCGTCCGATAGATGCGGCTACAGCCAGGGAGTTAACCAAAACATTTTTAGAATGCGTCGTAGCACCAGCTTGTGAAGCAGAAGCTCAAGAAATTCTGGCCAAGAAATCCAACCTACGAGTTTTAATTTTACCAGATTTGAGCAGCGGCTCTAAAGAAATAATCAAAGCGATCGCAGGTGGTTTTCTTATCCAAGCTAGCGATGACATCATTGCAGATAGCAGTAAATGGCAAGTAGTTACCGAACGTCAACCCACAGCCAGCGAATTAGCCGAATTGCTATTTGCTTGGAAAGTTTGCAAACACCTTAAATCCAATGCCATTGTTGTGACGAGCGATCGCGCTACACTTGGTGTAGGAGCTGGTCAAATGAACCGCGTCGGCTCAGTTAAAATTGCCTTAGAACAAGCTGGAGAAAAAGCCAAAGGCGCAATTCTCGCCAGCGATGGATTCTTCCCCTTTGATGATTCAGTCAGAACAGCCGCAGCAGCCGGAATTACTGCCATTGTTCAACCGGGTGGAAGTCTACGCGATCAAGATTCTATCAAAGCTGCTAACGAACTGGGTTTAATGATGGTCTTAACTGGTATACGTCACTTTTTACACTAAAACTATTGGTCGTCAGGTGTGCAGTTTTGAAAGTGTCACTCAATATACTTGCCTTTTGATAGAAGCAGTGATATCTTTTTATTGTGTGAGGAGCAAGTTAAAAATAAAGAGCGCCTGGGGTGGAAACACGGCAACACTCCCAAGCGCTTTTTATTTTTACAAATTAATTTAATCTTCGTCAAGGGCTGGGAAAGCTTCTTCAAGCTCCCACAACCGATCTTTATTTTCAACGAACCAAATACGAGTTTCTGGAGTTAATTTACTCCAAATAGCCTCAACTGGAATGTGAGGAGATGCGTATTGGTACTGCTCACCAAGTAATTTGAGATTGTCCGCCACATCATGGGGAATTCCGAATTGTTCCCAGTCAACTGTGATATTTCTGCCCGAAACTCCGGCTGTGGGATCGAAAACCAATTGTGCTGATCTGATTAAATCAGCAAAGTGTTTCGGTTGGAGTTTGGTGATCTCCTGAATTTGGAGTGATTCGTTATGCTCTTGAGACATTATCGCCGCAGTGGTAAAGATTAGTGGTGTATTAAACTTACTGCCAGAGATTTTTACCCCAATATTCTTTAGTTTAGCGTAAAGCCTCAGCTAATCATTTTCGATCAGAACTGTAACAGCTGCGATCGCAATCAACATTTCGTCATTTTTATCGTTGAGTTCGGGAATAGCCCGCCCTTGAACGATCATCCCGCCAGATTCGACAGTCAGGCTTTTGCGACCAAATGGGAGTACAGCTAGTACCTCCTCTTCCCTGACTAATTCCGGGTATGGGACTGCTATTTGAACTTCTACAATCATGGCATTGGGGTCAGTTAAACCAGCAACTTCCCAAACCCCCGGTAAAGCATTGTGAGCGATCGCATTTCGTACTGCCCTAGATGCTGCTACAGTTGGTTCTTGTCCATGCTGATCTATTCCCATCCCCATCTCAATAATTAAACGTTTACGCGCCATTGCTATCTCCGGTAAATTCTGCACCTTTCACCAACAAAGGCAGCTATGCTCAGGGCAAGAGACAGAAGAAATACTGCACTCAGCATAGCTGCTGCGATCATCGACATTTCATAGAGTCCGCGAGCAGGACGCTCGTTGCTTTAGAGTGTATGCTGCAAGCGAGTCAGACGTTCTGAGTAACTTTTCATCACCTTGATGGCAAACATGGGTGTTTCCTGAACGGCAAAGAGAAACTTCTTTTCATTTAGGAAAGCCAGTTTAGTGTCCACATTGGCAATAGCTGTGTAAGTTCTATTTTTTACTCCTACCAGTATAGCTACACCAAAAACTTCACCTATATCAATGGTTTCTACAACCTTACTATTGACTAATATATCCACTTTTCCTTCTAAAATGCCGTACATGACATCACCAGACTGTCCTTCTTCAAAAATGACTTGACCTGCTGAAAAGGCTTTAGGGTCGGGTTGTTTTTGAAAGATACTGACTGTTACTACAGGACTTAACATTAGAGCAACCCCTAAATTTTTTGTTTTTAGACGAAACCTTTGGATAAGCAACACGCGAACTCAGAAAAGTATACTACTTTCTGTTGATTAGCTCTCAGTCTCAGTATAATTACTGAATAGATTCTCAAGTAAAGTTTAGCAGGACTTATGCAAAAAAGCTCTGAAGTAGCGGTAACTCATGAATTATCACTACGACAAACCAGGTTTTTGAGACAATTTTGCGTAAGTCCTGTTTAGGTTGAAAAGTATGCTCTGAAGTTAAAACATTAACAGAACTTACGCAAAACTACACGCGCTCAGGGCAATACCCTGCGGGAAGCCGCTTTGCGTCTACATGAATTGCCCCTACCTAAAAATCATTCTTTTTAGCTATTGTTTGCGTAAGTCTTGATTAATTACAAATGAGCGTTCATGAAACACCTTGAAGGTAAAGTGGCATTGGTAACAGGTGCTACGCGGGGAATTGGTAGAGGAATTGCTATTGGTCTCGGTGAAGCGGGTGCAACTGTATACGTCACGGGTCGCAGTTTTAACAACTCTTCTAGTAATGAGGTTTCCGGGAGTCTTCAGGAAACCCAATCAGCCATTGAGGAAGTCGGTGGTGTAGGCATTCCCGTCCAAGTAGACCACAGCGATGATCAGCAGGTGCGATCGCTTTTTGATCGTATTCAAGATGAGCAGAATGGACAACTCGACCTACTGGTGAATAATGCTTACTCAGGAGTCCAGGCATTAAAAGACGCTTATGGGCAGCCCTTTTGGGATTGTGAACCAAGTCTTTGGGATGCTAGCAATAACGTTGGTCTTCGTAGCCACTATGTTGCGAGTATTTTTGCCGCCCGGATGATGACTAAGCGTCAACAGGGACTAATTTGCACCATTTCTTCGTGGGGGAGTATGTCTTATATCTTTAATACAGCTTATGGTGCTGGCAAAGCAGCTTGCGATCGCTTGGCTGCCGATATGGCTGTTGAGCTAAAGCCCCATAATGTCGCTTCTGTTTCAATTTGGCCGGGTATTGTTGGTACTGAGCTTTTCTCCCATTTTGCTGATGAAATGAATCAAACTAATGTTACTGAACAGAAAAGCTCATTTTTCAGCGATCGCTACAACTGGGAAACTCCCTTATTAACCGGACGAGCGATCGCTGCACTTGCTTGTGAGTCAAATCTAATGCGCCGTACAGGACGTGTGCAGATTGTTGCTGAACTGGCTAAACAATATAATCTTGTAGATGAAAATGGCGTAGGCGTAGCCCGTCGTAGACATCGTCCTGCATCATTACGTTCTTTGCGTTTTGTAGTGCCGGCTGCATTGCCCATACTCAGAAAGTACTCATGGCTCATACCTGATATTAAAGTGCCGTGGTCACTGCTATTATTAAATGCCCTCAGTTCGCCTAAAATTTAATGGGGCATGGGGCATTGAGTATGGGGAATAGAAGATGAGTCTTTGATACTCGCGGACGAGTCTTTGATACTCGTGAATGAGTCTTTGATACTCGCGGACGAGTCTTTGATACTCGCGGATGAGTCTTTGATACTCGCGGATGAGTCTTTGATACTCGTGAATGAGTCTTTGATACTCGCGGATGAGTCTTTGCTCTTCACTCCTTTGCCCCATGCCCAATGCCCAAATATAATTCTGTCGTCCCTTCACCAAACAAGCAGTTTGAGATATATAAAACTTTGTATCCTGAATTAATAGGTCTTAATAGTTCTTTTAAAACTGGTGCAAGAAGATTTTAGGTTAATTGTTGATTTAGTTTTAGTTCTAGGCGTTGCAGCCTGTGGTGGACTGCTAGCAGCACTTTTACGACAACCTGTGCTGCTAGGGTATCTCATTGGCGGGATAGTCATTGGGCCAGCTGGACTGGGATTAATTAAAGAAGTTATTCAAGTAGAGACTCTGGCACAGTTCGGTGTCGCCTTTTTGTTATTTGCTTTAGGTGTAGAATTTTCCTTTGCAGAACTCAAGAAAGTCAGAGCGATCGCACTTGGCGGCGGTGGACTACAGATTGCTCTGACGATTTTGATCACAGTTGTAATCTGCGGATTAACCGGAGCCTGGGGAGCTTTACCCGCAAAGGGGATGTTTTTGGGGTGTGTTCTGTCCTTATCTTCCACGGCGGTTGTCCTCAAGTGCTTGATGGAAAGTAACGAAACAGAAACACCCCACGGGCAAGTGATGCTGGGTATTTTGGTAGTACAGGACTTGGCACTGGGACTGATGTTAGCAGTAGTGCCAGCCCTCAACCAACCAGCAGAAACTATTGGTCTTGCCGTGCTAACAGCGCTGCTGTTGATTGGTTTATTTGCGGCTGGGGCTGTAGCTGCGGGAATTTGGCTAATACCGCCTTTGTTGCGACTGCTAGCCCGTACCGAAAGCAAAGAACTATTTTTATTAGGGGTTGTAGCTCTATGTTTGGGCATTGCCCTGTTGACAGAACATTTAGGACTGTCCATTGAAATGGGGGCATTTGTCGCCGGTTTGATGATTTCTGAGGTAGAGTACGCCGATCAAACGCTGACTTATGTCGAACCACTGCGAGATATCTTTGCCAGTTTATTTTTTGCCGCCATTGGGATGTTAATCGACCCAGTGTTTTTGTGGAACAACCTCGAATTGATTTTGGGGTTGGTGGCAATAGTTTTTGTAGGTAAGTTTTTGATTATCACGCCCCTAGTAAAGTTGTTTGGCTACCCTTTGAAAACAGCCATAATCACCGGTTTGGGACTAGCGCAAATTGGCGAATTTTCCTTTGTTCTCGCCAGTGAAGGGCAGTCTTTAGGGCTAGTGTCCCGACAAATATACTTATTAATTTTGGGAACCACCGCAGTCACTCTCATGCTTACTCCCTTTGTCCTGCGGTTAGTGCCATTTTTATTTAACTTTGCCGAATCAATGCCTTGGTTAAAACCGTATTTAGAAGAACAAGAGGCGCGGGATGTATCGGAAGATTTGCCCTTTAAAGACCATGTAGTAGTCTGTGGCTATGGCCGAGTGGGTAAAAATCTGGTGAAGTTGTTGCAGCAACACCACCTACCTGTGGTAGTAATCGACCAATCAGAGAGTAGAATCCAGCAGTTGCGTGAAGCTGGGGTGTCTTATGTCTATGGTAATTGCGTGAGTTTACACGTTCTAGAAACTGCCGGGGTGAATCATGCCAAAGGAATGGCGATCGCACTTCCAGACCCCATGAGTACCCGTCTTTGCTTGAAACGCGCTTTGGAATTGTGTCCAGAATTAGATTTAGTTGTCCGTGCTACCCAGGATAAAAATATTGAGGTGCTGTATCAATTGGGAGCCAAAGAAGTAGTGCAACCAGAGTTTGAAGCTAGTTTAGAAATGGCAACTCATTTATTAACTGGCTTGGGCTTGTTCTCACTAGCTGAGGTACAACGAGAAATGCAGCAAATCCGTAACGATCATTATTTAGAATTGCGCCCAGAGCGTTCTGCTATTGAAGTTGCTCGTGATTTACGCCAAGCAACTCGCGATCTAAATCAGCGTTGGTATCCTCTCCCATCTGATTCGCCCTTAATTGGCATGAGCTTAGAAGAAGCAGATATGCGCTACCTTACAGGAGCGAGTTTGATGGCAGTTCGCCGCACTAACGGCGATGAAATCGATTATCCTAATAATCAAACTCTTTTGGAAGATGGCGATCGCTTGCTGATAGTGGGAGCCGATGAAGAACTAGCGGCTTTAGCAGAATTAGCTAAGGGACAAGCTGCTGTTCCTGGAGAAAATAGTGCTTGCCAGTGGGTTACAGTCAATGCAGATGCGCCAACACTAGGAAAAACCCTTGCAGATTTAGATAGCAAGCAATTTGGAGTACAGGTACAGGCGATCCGGCGAGATGGTAAATTTATCCGCTATCCTGATGGCGGCATGGATTTGCGAGTCGGCGACCAAGTATTATTATGTGGTAGTTTGACAGGTCTGAGTCAACTAGAACACTTATTTGCGATCGCCAGTTCAGTACCCCTTTCTATCCCAGTAGTGAAAGCTGGTGAGTCAGAAGCGCTCAAAGAGTTTCTGCCTGCGGATAGTGTGACGGAGTGTGATTAAGACGATCGCATTTGGCTGTAGTTTATCAAAGAGCGATCGCACACCTGAAATGCCAAACCTCCCCAATCGTTAACAAGAAATACAAGCGCGATCGCTGGAAATACTTATAATTTACTACTTAAGTCCATACTGGACTTTGGACTAAAAGGCTAGAGAAAAGCAGTCAGCAGTAACACTGACTGCCGTAAAGTCAATGAAAGTAATCGATAAATCATTGACGCGATGATCCTGACACAACTAGAAAAATTCCGCCAAGCTATCTACGATA
>NZ_JBGTFY010000170.1:0-30886 GCF_041747015.1 Nostoc sp. | reverse complement strand
GCGTACCCAGTTGTCGAGGATACTTCCTCGTAAACAAGAGCCTATCTGAGAAGATTTAGCAGTAGTAAATTTATCAAATTCGTAGTCGAGCGCTGCAAGAATCTCAGATGATTTAGGATCTACTATAATTGGATCTGCTGCTTGAAGCTCACAAGCTCTAGCCCAGAGGGTAATTAGTAGTGTTTCTTGAATGATGCCGAGGTTAACTTTGGTTTTATTCATGAAGAATACCTCCACAACACAGATTAAATCCCCCTTTTCAGTTTAAGTAGAAAAAATTCTCAAGATTACTCTCAAATGGATTTTAACCCAAGACCGACTGTTGTGATTTGAAAATTTCTCTGGTTGATTTCTTGAGGCACCAATCACACTTTCGAGATTTTTCTCTGCTGCCCCCACTATCTTCAAAGTCACTGAGTAGGGTAGCTTAGTAGTGACTGAGGAAAGCTTAAGACGTGAGTTTATGACAAGTACCGTTCAATCGCCCTACAGCAGCGAACAGATTGCCGCTTGGTTGCGTGGACTGCTTACCATTGCTTGGGCAGATGGTAATTTTGATGCCCAAGAACAAGAATTAATTGCCAGCATCACCAAAGATGAATTAGCTTTTGGGATTAAATGGGACTCACTAGAGGTAATTACGTCAGAGGAATTAGCCGCAGCGTTGGGTAAAGGTACACCAGCAGCGGAAAATTTTTTAAGGACAGCGGTGATGGTAGCGATCGCAGATGGTACTTATTCTCCCAGCGAAGATCAGGTTTTGCAACAGTTCTGCCAAGCCTTGGAACAGCCAGAGAAATTACTAGAAGCCCTTCGCCACACTCTAGAACACCCACAGCAAATTACCCCAACTATCGCCAGCACTGGACTTACAAAGCGTCAAATTAATGCACTATGCCCCCTGCGTGACTGGCTGGATGGGCTAGATATCCAAGACCCCAGAGTAGCCCGTTTTTTGTGTAAAATGATTCCCTCCCAGTGTCCCTTTGAGCGGGATATCACCCTTTTTGGTCGCAAGATTATCCACATCCCGCCGATGTGTAAAGTTAACCCGTTATATGAGCAACTGGTGGGCTTACGTTTTCGCGCTCTCTGCTATCTGGCAGATAAATGCGGTGAAGATGTTTCAGCATATATTTAGTTAAAGTGATAAAGTGGGGAGTTATAGTTTTTAACTCCTCACTTCTCACTTAATTTTAAATATGCAATTTATCGACCAAGCAGAAATTGAAGTTGAAGCTGGTAAGGGCGGCGATGGTATTGTCGCTTTCCGGCGAGAGAAATACGTGCCGACTGGTGGCCCCTCTGGTGGTAACGGAGGACGAGGCGGTTCAGTGTTTTTCGTTGCCGATGAAAACCTACAAACGTTGTTGGACTTCAGATACAATCAT
Organism: Nostoc sp.; assembly: GCF_041747015.1. Classification (GTDB taxonomy): domain Bacteria; phylum Cyanobacteriota; class Cyanobacteriia; order Cyanobacteriales; family Nostocaceae; genus Nostoc. The sequence goes on along the minus strand of NZ_JBGTFY010000170.1, from coordinate 29,495 downwards.
CGCTTTCTGGCAGAAAAGGGTACTCGTGGCGGGCCAAGTAACTGCACTGGAGCCGGAGGAAAGGATTTGATCATCGAAGTTCCGTGTGGTACAACCATTTATGATGCTGAAACTAGCGAATTGCTAGGGGATTTAACTGAGCCTAAGCAGACTTTGCGGATTGCCCAAGGTGGTAAAGGCGGACTAGGAAATCAGCATTTCTTGAGTAACCGTAACCGCGCCCCAGAATATGCTCTCCCAGGATTGCCAGGGGAAATAAAGCAGCTGCGCCTGGAGTTGAAACTTTTGGCAGAAGTTGGGATTATTGGCTTACCAAATGCTGGTAAATCCACTTTAATTTCATCTTTATCGGCTGCACGTCCGAAAATCGCAGACTACCCCTTCACTACCCTCATCCCAAATTTGGGTGTAGTGCGGAAACCTACTGGCGATGGCACTGTTTTCGCCGATATTCCCGGACTGATTGAGGGAGCCGCTCAAGGAGCCGGGCTGGGACATGATTTCCTGCGCCATATCGAGCGGACACGGGTATTACTTCACCTAATTGATGCCACTAGTGATGATGTGGTTAGAGATTATAACATAATTAAGCAAGAATTACAAGCTTATGGACAAGGTTTAGCAGAACGCCCGCAAATTTTGGCACTGAACAAAATTGATGCAGTTGATCGGGAAACTGTCGATTTGGAGGCGTTAGCTACCCAACTTAATCATCTTTCCTACGCCCCAGTTTTTGTGATTTCAGCAGTTACTCGCACCGGGTTAGAGCCAATGTTACAGGCAATTTGGGGAATTCTCGACCAAATGAAGGTTGCCCAAGAAGTGGAGGTATTTAGCTGACGAAATAATTACGAATTATGTTGACATCTGCTGAATCAGGGAAATCTTATTGCCAAACTCAGCGCCTTGTTTTGGCTGCGAAATACCCAGGACTTACGCAAACAATAGCTGAAACCATGATTTTAAAATAGAGGCAATTCATTAATTGCCCCTACAGCGTCTAGTTTTTGTCCTCTTGTCTGCTTGGAATTAAGCCCCTTTGTAAGGGTAGATAAACTTCCGCCACAGTGTACTAAAAAAATTTTGTTCTCTGTGGGAATAAAGACGCAAGGCGATCGCATTTATCAACTGTCGGGCGGCGTCTTGGAATTGATACAAATACTTACAAGCCTTGCTTACTCGTAAAAAAACGGAGTTAAACTGAGAATCACAGGGTAACAATCAGAGGAATATCATGATGAGCGATCGCGATTATACATTAATCATTGACAAAAGCGGTAGTATGTCTACACCCGACCAAGCGGGTGGTAGAAGTAGATGGGAAATAGCCCAAGAGTCTACACTCGCTTTGGCAAGAAAAGCCGAACAGTTTGACCCCGATGGCATCACCATTTACGTGTTTTCCGGTAGATTTAAACGCTACGATGATGTTACCTCAGCCAAAGTCGCACAGATATTTCTCGAAAATGACCCTTCTGGCACAACAAACTTAGCAGGTGTGCTTCAAGATGCACTCAATAACTACTTTCAACGCAAAGCAGCCGGTAAAACCAAGCCAAACGGAGAGACAATTTTAGTCATTACCGATGGTGAACCAGACGATCGCAAAGCTGTATTTGAAGTCATCATTCATGCTACTCGCCAGATGGAGCGTGATGAAGAATTAGCAATTTCGATCATTCAAGTAGGTTCAGATGCCCAAGCGACTAAGTTTCTTAAAGCTTTAGACGATCAGTTGCAAAGTGTTGGCGCTAAATTTGATATTTGCGACACGGTTACTTTAGACGACTTAGAAGATATGAGCCTTGCAGATGTCTTGAGCAACGCCATAACTGACTAATGTATTGATTAGCCCATAGTCCAGTAACTCTGAACTTTTAACTAGAGAATTGAATAATGCTAGAAAATCGTGATTATACCTTGATTATCGACAAAAGCGGCAGCATGGCAACCCAAGATCAAAAGGGTGGCAGAAGTAGATGGGTTGCAGCCCAGGAATCTACTTTAGCTTTAGCTAGTAAGTGTGAGCAATTTGACCCAGATGGCATCACTATTTATGTATTTTCTGGTAAATTCAAGCGGTACGAAAATGTGACATCCAGCAAGGTAGCGCAAATTTTTCAAGAAAATGACCCCTCTGGTACAACTGATTTAGCAGGTGTGTTAAAACACGCAACTGATGATTACCTGCAACGCAAAGCAGGCGGTCAAACAAAGCCAAATGGTGAAACAATTTTAGTCGTTACTGATGGTGAACCGGACGATCGCAAAGCAGTAATGAAGGTGATTATTGAAGCTTCTCGCCGCATAGATCGAGATGAAGAATTAGCTATTTCCTTCATTCAAGTCGGCAGAGATCAGCAGGCTACCCGCTTTCTCAAAGTCTTAGATGATGAACTCCAAAGTGCTGGTGCTAAGTTTGATATCTGTGACACAATTACTATGGAAGATATGGAGGATTTGAGTCTATCGGAAGTGCTGCTCAATGCCATTAATGACTAGCCATACCATTTATTAGGAATTACAAAAATGGATTCCATTGATCAGCTGTTAGCTCAACTCCAAACTGAATACAAAGAAGTACAACCTGAGCAGCAGTCAAAATCAGCCACAGCCAAATCCTTTATCCTACCATCGCCAAAGTCGGCATCTTTCGTGGATAACCTTTTGGCAGAAGTTCAGGCCGATTTTGCAGAAGAGGATGCTGCTCTTGAGTTAAAAAGACAGCAAGAACTAGAACAGGAACGAATTCGACAAGAACAACTCAAAGCCAAAGAACTAGAGGCTTTGAAAGTGCAGGCAAAAAAGTGGTTAGCCAAAGTAGATCCACTTTCGTCCGAAGGACTTTGGTTTGAAAAGTTTGCTGTAAGTTACTCCTCAAAATTAGAGGCAGCGATTGAATATTTACGAAACAATGAATAAAATAATTCGTAATTTGGAGAAATCCGTTAGCTAAAATTCTAAGGTAGCAATTATTATTTATTATTTATTGATCAATATTGACGATGATTTGTTTTAGCTAAATGTTGAACCCCACCTTCCGGGTGAGTCCAGTCGGCGGTGTCGGTTTCCGTCCCGTCGAACTGGCGAACCCGAAGGGTAAAGAACGATTTCTTTCAAGGCTTATGCTTTACTTATGACAATGGCTTTTTCAATTTTACCTCTTTGTTTACCATTTTTTCTTATCGCCGTAGACTGGCAGTATGGACAATGTACATTAGTAAACCTTAATTCATCCCTTGATTAGGCAACGCCCTAAAAAGTTCAGAATTGTTAATGACTAATTAAGGTAATTATAGTCACTTCTGGCGGACAAAATAGGCGTCCTGGTCTATAAGTTCCTAAACCACGATTGACATATAATTGATTTTCTTCCACCTTGTGAAACCCTTGCGCCCACTCCCAATATCGCACTACTTTAGAACAGTCTCCCAGGAAAAATGTTACCCAACGCCGTAATTTTTTAGGAATTTGTTTGAGTAGCTTTTTATAGTAAAATACTACAGGACCAATGCCCGGAATGACGATGTGACCGCCGTGGGTATGACCAGATAGTTGCAAATCTACGCGCCATTGTTGCAATATCTTGGCTGTATCTGGGTTATGGGATAAAACGATCCGGGGTGTAACTGAGTCTAGTTGATTCATGACTGGTGCAGGGTAAAATTCCTGTGACCAATAATCAGCTAGTCCTACTAATGGTAATTCTTTTCCTAATGGATAGGCGATTTCATTCCAAAGCACATGAACTCCTATGCTAGTCAACGCCTCTGTAACTTCTGCTTTTGAGTGGCTGTAATAGATATCATGATTACCAAGTACGGCATAGATACCACAGCGACTTTGCAGATGTTTGAGTCTAAGCACCAATTCGTGAATCGGCGTGGGATCATCAGTTACGTAGTCACCAGTTAATAGAATTAAATCCGGTTCAGCTTCGTTAGTAAGTGCGATCGCTTTTTCTAACATATCTTCCGACAGTCGCAAACCATCGTAGTGAAAATCTGACAACTGCACTAGCGTTGTACCTTGTAAAGATGCTGGAAGTTCCGCAATCTTAACCGTTATTTTATCTACTCTTAAATGTCCCGTAAACAACCAATGCATAAGACAACCGATACCCCTCATACCAGCGCTTACAGCTTACCAAAAATCAAAATGTAACTTGATAAAATGCAATAATTTATCAGAAAAGGATTCAGGGGTCAGGGGTCAGAATGGGCTAAACCTTAGCTATCCGCTAACAGAATTGAATTCTGTAAAACTTACGGATGAATAAATTGGTTTAAGACCCTCACTAAATATATTTTGTTTATAAATAGCCTGTGATTGCCTTTTTTTATTTTGAATCACTCACTCACCTTGTAACGTGATTATAGTAACCTCTGGGCGGCAAAATAAACGTCCTGGGAGATAAGTTCCTAAACCACGATTGACATATAGCTGATTTTTTCCTAGCTGATGCAAACCCTGTGCCCATTCCCAATGGCTGACTACAGAAACATTTATTTGCAAAAATGGAACTTTATGCCGAACTTTTCTGGGTAGTTTTTCTGCAAGCTTTTCGTAAAAAAACATTGCAGGGCCAATACCGGGAATCACGATTTGACCCCCATGAGTATGACCGGATAATTGTAAATCTACTCGCCATGCTTGCAGTATTTCTGCGGTATCTGGGTTGTGGGATAAAACGATGCAGGGTGTGGCGGGGTTTAGCTGGTTCATAACTACTACAGGATTGAATTCCTGTGACCAATAATCCGCTAATCCAACGAGTGGCAATTCTTTTCCTAGTGGATAGGCAATTTCGTTCCAAAGGACATGAATTCCAATGCTAGTAAGAGCATCTGTAACTTCTGCTTTTGCGTGTTTGTAATATATGTCGTGATTGCCAAGAATAGCATAGATCCCACTACGACTTTGCAGATGTTTTAATCGAAGTACCAATTCGTGAATCGGCGTCGGATCATCAGTTACGTAGTCACCAGTTAATAGAATTAAGTCTGGTTCAGCTTCGTTAGTAACTGCGATCGCTTTTTCTAACATATCTTCCGACAGCCGCAAACCATCGTAGTGAAAATCTGACAACTGCACCAGTTTTTTACCTTGTAAGGATGTAGGCAGGCCTGCAATGTTAACCGCCAATTTCTCTATACTCAACGGCCCAGATAACAACCAATGCATAAGACGTTCAATAAAACTAAATCATAGCGCTTACAGTTTAACCAAACATTGTCGGTTTATGTGTAGCGACAAATGCAACTTATTAAAAGTTTCATGAAATCTGTAGATTTTAGCGTATTTATACTCAGCTAAGTTCAATGAAGCTTTGTTATTGACTAACATCAAAGTGCATTAGATACCTGCTAGTGTCCCTAAAACTGCTCATAACATCCAACATCATAAAACCTTGCCCCATCAGAAAGCGCTAGGCTATATTCAGCTAGTTTAATATCGTATCACGCTGGTCTTGTGGAGGATGTAGTCAATGCAACTTGCACCAACTGAAAAACAGATGTGGGAAGCATTAGCCTTCCAGAGCCGCATCCAAATGTCTGATAGTGAAATTAACGACAAGTATGAGTCTGGTGAGCAAAGAATACTCACTGAAATGAACCGTGAAAAGCTTCCGAGTTTTGTTGAAGCACTAAAGAAGCCTGGGTATATGGATGTGCGCCCTTTTTACCAAAGAAGGGATCGGTGGGATGAAAAGATGCAATCACGACTTATCGAGTCGTTTTTGATCAACATTCCTGTTCCTCCAATTGTTCTTTACGAGAAAGAGTTTAATTTTTATGAGGTAATGGATGGTCAACAGAGAATTACAGCCCTTCGGGATTTTTATGAAAACCGTCTTACATTAACTGGACTAGAACTTTGGCCAGAACTCAATAAACGCACTTATGCTACTCTTCCTACAAAAATTAAAGCCGGGATTGATCGTCGCTCCATATCATCTATAGTTCTGATTACAGAGTCAGCATCTAATCCTGAAGAAGCAATGCTTTTAAAACAGCTTGCTTTTGAGCGTTTAAACACTGGTGGTATTGCACTAAGTCAGCAGGAGGTACGTAACTGTTTGTATTATGGCAAGTTCAATCAGCTATTACTTGACTTGGCAACTAATTCTATATTTGCAGAAGCTTGGGAAATTCCTTTAAACAGTCGTCAAAAACTCGTTCAAAATAATCTATATAAAAAAATGGAAGATGCCGAATTAGTTCTTCGCTTTTTTGCCTTCCGCCATGTCAATGACTTCCGTAAGGGAATGAAGGGATTTCTTAACCTCTATATGATTAAGAGTTTAAAGTTTTCTGATGAAGATATCGAGATCCTAAAAAATATTTTTATCAAAACTGTAGATTTAGCGGACAAAATCTACGCCGAAAATTTATTCAAGCCTTTTGATCCCAAGACTGACACCTGGAAGGATAGTGCTTATAAAGCCTATTATGATGCCGTTATGGTTGGATTTAGTAGACATTTGGATGACGTAGATATTTTAGTCGAACGGAAGCCAAGAGTAATTGAAGAGACAAAGAGGCTGTTTAGAGAAGATAAATCAAAGCTTTTTACAGGTGCTGGGAGAACTAAGGCTGATATCCAAAACAGAATCAAATTGTTTGATGATATGCTGTCTCAAATCATCGCAGAGTAAAGAGCGATGTTTCAAAACATTTTAATGACAGTAAGAGTTAATATTTCTACTGTTCGTTCCATTATCAAGACCAATGAGCGGCTGAGAGAAATTTCATTTGGAGCAGGTACTTCAATAAAGCAAGAATGGCACGAGGGAACTGAATTTATCCTTGACACCCTAATGCAGGATATTCCCAAGGTAAGAGAGTGGCGAGTTTACGATCACTGTGCTGTAGTAACGCGGTTGTATGCAATTTATGAACATTTTGTCGAAGACTTAGTTAGCGATTGGTTATTACTGCTACCAGAATTGTTTCCACGTTATTCAGATTTAGAAGAAAGAATACGAAATACTCATCAGACAGGCGTTGGAAGATTGCTGCTTGATTTGAAGAAAAACAGATATGAACACCTCTCTCTTGAGGAAGTTATTCGTGGGTTATTTCGTGGAGCTACTAGTGAAAAAGATTATGAGATACTGCCAGATGCATTTCTCTTCCATGAACAGAACTTACGTAGAGAACCATTAGAGAAAATGTTGGCAGAAGCAGGTATACCAAATTCATGGGGCTGGGTAGAAAAGCATAGAGCCGTCAAGTATTTTTTAGAAGAAATTAAAGGAAATCAAAACACTGCCGAAGGAGAACTAAATGAATTAATTAGCTATCGTAACGACGCAGCCCACGGATTTCCTGACGATTTTCTGGGTTCCAATGCACTATTAGAACTGTGTGATTTTGTCGAGACTTTGTGTCAAGCACTTGCTGAGTTGGTCACTTATAAAGTTATTGAGCGCAAGAAATCAATAGGTCAAGCTAAGGAGGTTGGTATAGTTACGGAGTGGTTTAAGAAGCATGAGGCTGGAGTAGTAAAGGTTGAGGAAACGATTTTGTCAATCGGAAGTAGTCTTTTCCTAGTTAGTGAGGGGTCATCTTGCTGCTATTTAGCTACTATTCAGAGTATCAAGATTAATGACATATCGGTTAATGAAGTGCAAACAACTATGGGAATGGAAGTTGGGTTGAAATTTGATGTGGATGCTAAAAAAGGGTTTCGCTTATATCAATTAGAGGTTTGAAGTGGCGTGAATTCAATCCTTTCCCCCTTAATAGTACCGTAGGAGTTGTAACCCCGTTAATTAACTGATCAGAGTTAGCCTAGATGTAGTTATAGAAACAACTTATGAGATATGTAGAGTTGTGGTTGAACTGAGCTAGATCCACACCCTACGATTAATAGATATTTATTTTTTTAATTGGCAGTCCATTAACAGCGAACGCACAGCATTTAGATTACCACCAACTATTATTTTATTTATCAAAAATTAAAAGATAGCGCCATCCTACTTACAGGAAAGCGCTATTTTTTTGATTCAATTCACAGTAAAAAATTGTTAAATGAATTTCTTAAGTATCCTTGATTTATTGACCGCAATTTTGATTTTATACAGCGCTGCGGTTGTTGATTAAGTTCCACAAGAAAACCGCAATAATTGCACCAAGAACTGCTAGTGCTATACCTGGAATGCTAAGACTAGGAGCTGTTAGAGCCAAGGTTCCAGTAGTGAAAAATAGACCTAAACTACCGCCAACAAAAGCACCGATGATTCCTAGTGCAATTGTTCCTATAATTCCGCCACCTTGATGACCAGGATAGATAGCTTTTGCGATCGCACCAGCAATTAGACCTAAAACAATCCAGGCAAGAATATTCATTGTTATTAATTGGATAAACGTTTTTTACTCACATCTACATATTATCAATCCTAATCTTTTGACTCCCTCTATCATCAGAATCAATCATTGATATCCATAAGGAATACTTTAATTACCACTATGTTTAAGGAAGTAAAATCAGGCGATGTCTACGAGGGGCATAGCTACAGCAACTTTATGATCAATATCAGCACTTTGACATCGCCAAGATACCTGCTACGATCGCATTTATTCTCTACGAGATGCTACGCGAACATTTCTAACTTTTAATTTTTAATTGCTTATCCCAATTACTGTCAATGGTTCGATGGCTGAGAATTGAAAACAGTCTGCGGTAAGACCAATGCATACTTAGGAAAATCAGACTTACCAAGGTCAGCAGCATGACGTCCAAAATTGTCTTATACGCCTTAGTGTGCCACCAAAGTCGCTTTAGTTGTGCTGCAAGTTGTCTCCACTGGCTGCCTATATTGAAGCTATTGGAATTGTAGATAGTGATTTCTAATAATGCTGCTGTGTTTTGCCGCGCGATTGCCATTTTAACTACTCCTGTAGAACTCTACGTCTAGCTATTCAATAATTTAGGCTTTAAAATACTGTAATTCGATAGACTTGGTGTTGTTTGTATGTAGTATTGCATAGCTTGATGTAAGAAGCAAGTATGAAGGGGATTGAAAATTAGCTATTTACTAAAGTGAAAACTACTCTCTAGTTCCCAGTCTCAATTAAAATGCCTAATCAAATTTGGTTATCACAGTTGGAAAAACACCGAGCGATCGCAGTCATCCGCGCTCCCCAAATCGAGTTGGGACAGCAAATGGCAATGGCTGTAGCATCTGTGGGAATGCAGCTAATTGAGATTACTTGGAATAGCGATCGCGCTGGGGAATTAATCAGTCAACTACGTTCCGAGTTACCAGCCTGCACCATTGGCAGTGGTACACTATTCAATGTGCAGCAAATGCAAGAAGCGATCGCATCTGGGGCACAATTCCTCTTCACACCCCACATTGATTCGGCAATGATTCAAGCAGCACAAGAAAAAGATGTGCCCATCATCCCAGGAGCGCTGACTCCCACAGAAATTGTTACCGCCTGGAGTCAGGGCGCTAGTTGTGTAAAAGTGTTTCCTGTACAAGCAGTGGGAGGGGCTAACTATATCAAAAGTTTGCAAAGTCCGCTAGGTCATATTCCCTTAATTCCTACTGGCGGCGTCACTCTGGAAAATGCCAAAGAATTTTTGCAAGCAGGGGCGATCGCCGTAGGTTTGAGCGGTGAATTATTTCCCAAAAAGCTTGTAACAGAGGGGAATTGGGAAGCGATCGCATCTAGGGCAAGAAAGCTGATGCGACAGTTAGCTTAACTTTGAATCAAATCATTAAAAATTCATGTCTATTAAAGTAATATAGCAATCCGATTTGATTTCTGAAATTATTTGCGTAGGTGGGGAGTAGGGAAGAAGTCTCTTTGAGTTGTACTGAGTTTGTACAAAAATCAAATATGAGTCCTATAGATAGGAAAATAAAGGTGAAAACTGATAAGTTTATCAAGACCCCATGATTTGAGTATGAGTGTATCTAAAATGAAAAGACTGATTTATCCTGACTGGGTGCGTCGCTTACAAATACTCCTCGCTGGTACAGCGTTGTCCTTAAGTGTTTTTACTACTGAATCGAGTGAAGTTTGGGCAAATTCCAAAAACCAAGTGATTGCCCAAACAATCCAGACATTACAAAAGTCGGAAAAGCGCTGGATTCAAATTAATCTTTCAAAGCAACGGTTAATAGCTTGGCAAGGTGACAAAGTGGTTTATGGAAGTGCTATTTCTTCTGGCAGAAAATCTACTCCCACTCTTGTTGGTACTTTTAAAATTCAGTCAAAGTTTAAAACTACGCGGATGCGGGGAGAAAACTACAATGTTCCCAACGTTCCTCATGCAATGTTTTATCAAGGTAATTACGCTATTCACGGAGCTTACTGGCATAAAAGGTTTGGCACTCCAGTAAGCCACGGCTGTGTGAATATCGCACCTAAACATGCAAAATGGCTATTCCAGTGGGCATCAGTAGGGACACCAATAGTAATCCACAAATAGTAGGTGAAGCAGCCAGAAGGCAATTTAAGTAAAACCATAAATAACAATAAATCAAGACAATTAAGTGATTCCCAGCAATACTTTATGCTGGGAATCTTTGGAGTCGGAATTACTGAAGTTTAAATAAAATATAAAAGAGGGTATTCAACAATTTCCCCAATAAGATTAAGTTCACGGACTTCAAAGACTCGTTCACGAGTAGTAGGGTGCGACGCCGAATAGCCCGCACTTCTCTACGAGAGGCTGCGCCAACGACAAAGTGACACAGTGAACCCTTCTCCTAAGGGAGACGCTGCGCGTAGCTTGCTTCCCCGCAGGGGTACGACAAGCTCAGGGTAAGACCTGTCGATCTGCTCAGTGACCGTCGTAGACATCGCTTTGACCAGATTTTTTAGAGATGAATTTAACTGCTTGGATTTTGCTCAAGCCAAGCAACTAAATCAGATACATTTGAAAAATCTAAAAGCTCTTCTCCTAATCCTTCCAATTGTTCAGTAGATAAGACTTGAAGACGTTCAATTATTAATGAATCTATCTCACCAAAGCGTCTATTTAAAAGGCGTAAAGTATATTTCAATGCTTCCTTGCGCTCTCCCCTTTGTTCTCCCCTTTGTTCTCCCTTCTGGAAAATATCCTGATAAATCACTGACTCTTGCATAATCTCCTCTCGGAATAATTGACGAATAAAATCTTTCTCGAACTTTAAGCCGGCTAAAATCTCCGTGTAAGCAGCAGTATTTTGTCTAGTCTCGATATCTGGAATTTTAGCAATTTCCTCGGCTACCTGTGATAATAACGCTTGGGCTGAATCTGTTCGTGTTAATGGTGCTAAAGGTAATAACGCCAGATTGCCCAGAAATAGTGCTGAATCTTGTTCCCATAAGCGTATAACTCGATAACGGTGGGTTGTGACTTCGCTGACATATTCTTCAGTAAAAGCAATTTCGTCACTTGTCTCTTGCAAGAAAATTACTACTTGGGTAACAGGAACTTGATATTTTCGTGTCAATCGAACATAATAATCGAGCATCCGCAGAGGAATCGGTGTTTGAGATTTGATTGTGGTTTGAAATTCCAGGTGTAAAATCCGATTCTCTGTTTTTAGAAATGTCACCGAATCAGCGCGTATCGGTTCAATACTCAATTCGGTTTTTAAGATTTCGATTGTTCGCGGTTCTTGATTTAATAACCAACGGATAAAATCACGGGGATAATTTTCTGCAAGTATTTTACAAAGGTTGTCATATTCTGCCATCTCTAAAGATTGCACCTGATTTTATTGATTATTTTAGATGAGATTGGCTTTTGACCGTTGAACTGGTTTAATGTTCAAATTAGCTGGGTGCATAGGATGCAGTACTTGCCGTAGGCGATCAGATCGCTAACTTCCCAATAACATTCATTCACGAGTATCAAAGACTCTTAAAAAATGCGCTTTTATATGGAATTTCTTAATCAAAGAATACGCACTAGGGGCGAACAATGTTATGCCCCTACCACAGCAACCAGTATTAACCTTCTTTAATCACTGTTTGATAGCGACCTAGCGCAATTAAAGGAAAGTATTGTTGATACATATGATACTTGAGATAAAAATGATTAGGGAAGCCAGTCCCGGTAAAGTCCGCCTCAAACCAAGTACCATCCGGTTGTTGAGTTGTCACCAGGTAGTCAATTCCCCGTTCAATAACCTCAAGAGCTAATTTACCAGTTGCTTCACCTGCTGCTATCAACCCAATTAAAGCCCAAGCAGTTTGAGATGCAGTACTATTTCCTTTTCCTTTGAGACTGGGATCGTTGTAGCTGCGGCAAGTCTCACCCCAACCCCCATCTGGATTTTGACATCCAACTAACCAAGTTGTTCCCCGTTCTATACTGAGTTTATGCCTTTGAGGATCAATTAACGCCAAGGCTGACAGCACGCCACTGGTACCGTAAATATAATTTACACCCCAACGCCCAAACCAACAGCCTTCCGTTTCTTGTTCGCGCAGAAGATAAGTAAGCGATCGCTCTAAATTATCACTATCAATTGACAGGTTACAAGCACCCAGCATTTCTAGAACCCTAGCGGTAACATCTGCGGTGTTTGGATCAATCATGGCTTTCAAGTCACCATAAGGGATAGAGTTGAGCCAATCTTGGTCATTGTCCAAATCAAAAGCAGCCCACCCGCCTGGCTTACATTGCATAGATGCAATCCAATTTAAGGCGCGAGCGATCGCAGTCTGCTTTAATTTTTCATTAGGAAGTTTCGCCAAATGTAGTGCCATCACCACCACAGCCGAGTCGTCTACATCGGGATAAAAGCGATTGTCAAACTCAAACGCCCAAGCCCCTGGTTTTCCTTGGCGATTTTTGACAGCCCAATCTCCGTAATCTAAAATTTGTTTTTGCAGTAACCATTCCCCAGCCTTCACCACAGCCGGATCATTTGGTGCAAAACCAGATTCTATCAAAGCACGTATTACCCAAGCTGTATCCCAAACAGGTGAAACACAAGGCTGGACTCGATAGCTATTTTCTGTCTCAATGGCAAAGTTATCAATTGCTTGCAAACCTCGTTCTACAATGGGGTCACTTGGGTCATAACCAAGACATCGTAAAGCTAGCATTGAATTTAACATCGCTGGAATAATGCCGCCCCAGTCACCTGTAGCTTCTTGACGCTCTAAAATCCACTTTTCGGCGGCTTTGATGCCTTCTTCACGAAAGGGTACTAAATTGAGGCTTTCTACCAACTTAAACCCCTGATCAAGGGTAAGAAATAAATCTGTCCAATCACCTTTTTGGGGCAATTCCCAGCAGACTTGATCAACGCCTTCTACATATAGCTCATCTAGATTGATAGTTGGATCGGTGAGAAAAACAGGTTTGCGATCGCATACAATCAGCAGTGGCACTGTACTAGAACGTGCCCAGCTAGACATCTCGTAGATATTGACGGGGAAAGCTTTGGGCAACAACATCACCCAAGCTGGTAGCGAGGGAATACCGCGCCAGTTGTAACAGCCAATCAAAGCTAGATGCAACTTAGTAAAAATCCGAGTTTTGCTGATACCACCCCGTTGGAGAATAAAAACTTGCGCCCGAATCATCGCCGGATCGTTTGCTGGTACACCTAGCAACTTTAGAGCCATGTAGGCTTCAACCGAGGTGCTAAGTTCTCCACCATCACCATAGAAAAGTTCCCAACCACCATGCTGCCGTTGCTCTTGACGCAGATAGGCTACAACTTTGTGCAAAGGTCTTGTGTGGTCTGTTCCCCAAATTTTATGCAGGAGGACGGCTTCAGCAGTGATCGTAACATTGGATTCTAACTCTGCCCACCAATAACCTGCCGGATTTTGAATCGAAAGCAGATATTCTTGGCTAGCTGCGATCGCTCCTGCGACTTGGTTGACTTTTACCCTGTCTTGTGTTTGCATTAAATACTATTCAACCTCAACACCCAGTTATGAACACGGTACTACAGTGAGGGAAAAAATTTTCCTCTATCAGCAGACATAGTATTCTGTCTGAGTCACTAATAATTTGCAATAGATCATGGATGTAATTGTATTAGGATTAATGTTTTTATCCTCAACAATTTGGTTGGGATTATTGTTTTTTCGGGGGCAGTTTTGGCAGACAGACCAGCAATTAGAGGTTACAGAAACTCAACTACAATCGTTACCTGTGGTTTGTGTGGTGGTTCCAGCGCGTAACGAAGCTGATTTGATATCAACCAGCTTGCGATCGCTCCTACTTCAAGATTATCCTGGTTCTTTCAACGTGTTTTTAGTAGACGATCGCAGCACAGACGGTACAGCAAATTTTGCCGAAGGGGTTGCACGCGCTGTAGGTAAACCTCAGCAATTGCATATTATCTCAGGCGCTTCACTGCCTCCTGGTTGGTCTGGCAAACTTTGGGCAGTTGAGCAAGGTATAAATAGTGCGAGTAAATTTGCACCTGACTATTTTTTGCTGACCGACGCAGATATCGAACATGATCCTGGTAATCTCCGCCGACTCGTAGCCAAAGCTGTGCAGGAAGATTTAGACCTGGTTTCTGTAATGGTGCGACTCAGGTGTGAAAGCTTTTGGGAAAAACTTTTGATTCCGGCTTTCGTCTTTTTCTTTCAAAAACTCTATCCCTTTCGCTGGGTGAATAATCCCAACAATCGCACAGCCGCCGCCGCCGGGGGATCTATTCTGATCGCCCGTGAAGCTTTAGAGCGAATCGGCGGTATTCAAGTTATTCGCCAAGCTTTAATTGATGATTGCGCCCTTGCTCAAGCTGTTAAGCAGATTGGAAGACAAAGTAATTCTTCTTTCTCCCGTGGTCATATCTGGCTAGGATTGAGTACTTTAACTCACAGTTTGCGTCCCTATGACTCGCTGGCGATGATTTGGGATATGGTTGCTCGTACTGCTTATACCCAACTGAATTATTCGCCATTACTACTGCTGGGAACTTTGGTAGGCATGATTTTAATTTATCTAGTTGCACCTGTGAGTGTGATTTTGGGTGCATTTTGGGGCAATTGGGCGATGTCTGGCGACAAGACGCATTACGTCTACGCATTTACAGGTTTATTAGGATGGCTGTTAATGGCCTTGGCTTACTACCCGACGATCCGCTTTTATAAATGTTCTTTCTGGCTAGCATTTAGTTTACCAGCGATCGCTTTTCTCTATACCCTGATGACTCTAGACTCAGCACTACGTCACTGGCAAGGGCGCGGCGGTGCTTGGAAAGGAAGAGTTTACCCCAGCCCGGATAATTTATAGTTATAATAAAACTGAATTTCAAAATCGCTAGTGCTAATCTAAAATTAAAGTAAGCCTACAGTGGTTGATTAAAAGAGTTATGACAACCGCAACACAAACAATTAATCCTGTTACTGTCCCTAAGAAGTTGCCTTTTCTGGAGTCAATTTGTTGGCAGACCGCCGATGTATATCGCTTTACTTCAGAACAAATGCTGAGTCGCTACGAGCGTGGCTGGCAATATCACAATCTATTTGATAATCTTGAGGGTGAAGAACTTAATTTTCTTCAGGAACTTGCCAGACACCATAAATCCTGGTTGCAAGTTTCTTTATGAACTTCAGGTTAGAACACCATAATCAAATTCTCACAGTTCTTGAATCCTTAGATTCTGACATACTTAAGAAGGGTTCTGCTTACTTCGGTGGCGGAACCCTTCTTGCATTTGAGTTTGAAGAATATCGTTGGAGTAAGGACGTTGATTTTATCGCTTTTGTTGGTACAGAAGGCTACAAATACCTGCGTACAGTTGTATTTGATGGTGGGCATGAAGCATTATTTCGGGATTTAAGTAAAATTCAAGTTGGACGTAGCACAACCGACCAATATGGAATTCGGATGATAGTTATTGTAGATGATGTGCTTATTAAAACAGAAATTATTGCCGAAACTCGTTTTCAACTAGACCCACCAAGATATCCAAAGTGGTCTCTCGTTCCCTGCTTAAGCTTTAATGACTGTTTTACCTCTAAGCTGCTGTCAAATTCTGACCGTTACATGGATAACAGCGTTGAGGCAAGAGATTTAATTGATCTAGCAATTCTCAGGCTGCAATCTCCAATCCCTCAAGCATCAATTGAGAAGGCTGAAAAAGCCTATGAGGTTATGCGCCCTTTAAAAAGAGCGGTCGAACTATTTCAGGGAAGACCAGATTACAGGGAAAAATGCTTTCTTGGTCTGCAAGTTGATCAAGCTCAGATACCCAAAATTATTGACGGTCTTGATTTACTCTCTATAGATTTAGGTTTATCTCATACTTCAAGAGTTTTTCGAGAACAACATGATATCTTTGCTGATTTAGAAACACAGAAAGAAAAACGAGAAGATTCTTAAACAATTCATACCCAATGCCCAATGCCCAATACCCAATGCCCAATACCCAATACCCCTAAATCATCGAAGCTGTTTGTTTAGTACTGCTGGGGTCAATAGGCAATGGTTGAGCGGCTTTCAATACTGCATCCAACAACCCTGGAAACAGCCCCTCTAAATCTTCACGCCGCAGGATGTTAATGTGATGTGTCCCTTCTTTGCGTGTCAAGACTACGCCCGACTCCCGCAAAATCTTGAAGTGATTGGACATAGTAGACTTAGCGATCGCAAAATCAAATCTGGCACAGCATTGTTCTCCCTCAGCGGCCAGCAGGCGCACAATCTCTAGCCGCACTGGATCGCCCAAGGCATACAGCACTCCCGGTAAAGAAATATTTTTTCGATCTGGATGATAAAGAAATCTCATACTTGCATTATCTCATCAGGTGGCATATATTCTTATTATTCGATATTATCGAATTATAGAATTAAATCAGGAAGGCAATTTATGTCATCCATTACAAATGTTACAGAAGCCACATTCAAGCAAGAAGTCTTGGAAAGTACAATTCCAGTCTTAGTAGACTTTTGGGCTCCGTGGTGTGGGCCCTGCCGGATGGTTGGGCCAGTCGTCGATGAAGTTGCTGTTGAATACGAAGGACAGGTGAAATTTGTGAAGCTGAACACAGATCAAAATCCGACTGTCGCCAGCCATTATGGAATTCGTAGCATCCCAACGCTGATGGTTTTTAAGGGAGGTCGGCAGGTCGATACTGTCGTAGGGGCAGTCCCAAAAACCACCTTGAATAAGACCTTAGCACAGCATCTTTAAATTAGTGCTGAGTGCTGAGTTCCGAGTGCTGAGTACTTTTTAATTTACTCAGCACTCAATGCTCTGTTGGGTAAATTAGAGAGAGAGTGAAATGGACTTGAAATTGCATGGTAAATCCGCGCTAGTGAGTGGTTCAACCGCAGGTATTGGTTTGGCGATCGCCCTTGGACTAGTTCAAGAAGGTGCATCAGTGATTGTTAACGGTCGCTCTGAAGAAAGAGTAGCTGAAGCGATCGCTAAAATTAAGCATTCTACACCCGACGCGAAAGTTTCTGGTGTTGTTGCTGACGCAGCCACAGCATCAGGAGTAGAGCAACTCTTTCAAAAAGTTCCTCACGTTGATATTCTCATAAATAATTTAGGTATTTATGAGCCAAAAGCGTTCTTTGATATTACTGATGAAGACTGGTTGAAGATATTTGAGGTTAACGTTCTGAGCGGAGTTCGTTTGAGTCGGCAATATCTGCAAAAGCAGCTAGAGCAAAACTGGGGGCGGATAATTTTTATCTCCAGCGAATCTGGTGTTCAGATCCCAGTGGAAATGATTCACTATGGCACAACTAAGACAGCGCAACTAGCCGTTGCCCGAGGTCTAGCAGAAATGACTGTCGGGACTGGAGTCACAGTAAACTCCGTCTTACCAGGGCCAACCCGTTCAGAAGGCGTTGAAGAATTTATCACCAAACTGGCACAAGAACGCGGTATCACTACTGCTGAAGTTGAGGCTGAGTTTTTTCAGAATGTGCGTCCAACTTCCTTAATTAAACGCTTTGCAACTAATGAAGAAGTAGCAGCGATCGTAGTTTACCTTTCTAGTCCCGTAGCTTCAGCAACTAATGGTGCAGCTTTGCGAGTAGATGGTGGCGTTATTCGGTCGATTGTTTAGTATTTAAACTACATCTGTCGTAGGGGTACAGCAATGCTGTGCCCCTACCCCGTGGTGTGAGGTGGGGTTCGGAATTTTGAATTGGAGCAAAGCACATGACAACTGATATCAACTTATTCTCTACTTACCAATTAGGGAATCTGGAACTACCTAACCGGATAATAATGGCACCCTTAACCCGAAACAGGGCAGCTGAGGGAAACGTACCGCATCAACTGAATGCTACTTACTACGTGCAACGTGCTTCCGCCGGACTGATTATTGCGGAAGCAACACAGGTAATTCCTGAAGGACAGGGCTATCCCAGTACACCAGGAATTTATTCACCAGAACAGGTGGAAGGGTGGAAGTTAGTGACCGATAGTGTACATCAGCAGAGAGGGAGAATTTTTCTGCAACTATGGCACGTAGGCAGGATTTCCCATCCTGACTTACAACCGGATGGAGCTTTACCTGTTGCACCTTCTGCCATTGCTCCTAAAGGTGATGCCTCAACTTATGAGGGGCCAAAACCTTTTGTAACTCCCCGTGCTTTAGAAACTTCAGAGATACCGGAGATAGTAGAACAGTACCGTCAGGGAGCGGCAAATGCCCTGGCAGCTGGGTTTGATGGGGTAGAAATTCACTCAGCCAATGGTTATTTAATAGATCAGTTTCTTCGGGATGGTACGAATCAGCGCACAGATCAATATGGGGGTGCCATTGAGAATCGGACTCGATTTCTGTTGGAGGTAACAGAGGCAGTAACTAGTGTGTGGGATTCTAACCGAGTCGGAGTACGTTTTTCTCCCAGTGGGACTTTTAACGATATGCGTGACTCTAATCCTCTGGAGACATTCGGTTATGCGACTCAAGCCTTGAATCAATTTAATTTGGCATATCTGCATATTTATGAGGCAACAGAGGCAGATATCAGACATGGCGGGATAATTGTACCCACTAGTCATATACGCGATCGCTTTACAGGTACACTCATGGTTAATGGTGGTTATACCCGTGAAAAAGGCAATGCTGTACTGGCAAACAAAGCAGCAGATTTAGTTGCCTTTGGCACACTATTTATATCAAATCCCGATTTACCCCGACGCTTGGCTTTAAATGCACCACTAAATGAACCAAATCAAGCAAGCTTTTATGGTGGCGATGAAAAAGGATATACAGACTATCCATTTTGGCCGGCTGCTAATGAGCCGGTCGCTAATGCGTAATCTTATATCCTAATTACGAATTATTCGGTCATAACTCAACTACCCTGAGAATCTTATGAGTTCCATTACCCAAATCCAAGCTTTAGATGTACCCAGTGCGATCGCTCAACGTCGTTCGATCAAAACTTTTAAAACAGATCCCATCGCCCCAGAACTGCTCAAGCAACTGGTAGAGTTGACCGTGGCCGCGCCCAGCAGCTTTAATATCCAGGACTGGCAAATTATTCTCGTGCAAGATCAGGCGCAAAAGGCAGCACTATCAGCAGCATCGTGGAATCAACAGCAAATTGTCCAAGCACCTGTAACCTTTGTATTTGCTGCCGATCCTAAGGTAGGTGAACAAGATTTGACCCCGATTTTTGAGCGAGCAATTGAAACTGGTGCATGGAATGAAGGCACGGTAAACTACTTTAAAACTGCTGTTCCGCAATTTCAAGCTGGGCTAGGCGACAAGAAACGCGAATATGCCATCAAAGATGCCATCATTGCCGCTACTCATTTGGTGTTAGCAGCAGAAAGTTTGGGATTGTCCACTTGCTTTATGAACGGTTGGGTTGAGGATCAGGTGAAAGAAGTGATTGGTGCTGGGGATAATCCAGATTTAGCGATCGCTGTCTTAGTTCCTGTTGGCTATGCAGCAGAGCCACGCTTGAATCCAGGTCGTTTGCCATTGTCCCACAACGTCTTTGTGGACAGAATCGGTAACTCTTATACAGGGTAGTTTTCTCTAAATTACAGCGATTTTCAGGTAAATAGACTCGCAGGGGAGGAGCGCATAGATTTGCTGCATAGGCATTGCGATACCCCTGCGAGCAAAATAAATGAAAACTGCTGTAAATTAATAGAAAAGCTTGTATTGATGAATGAAAGCCTAAGCGTTCCTCCCACCCCAGAAAAACTTACTCATAAAAATCCGACTATTGGCAAACAGCAGCTATTTGTAAAACAAGCAATTGTCCTTGCTTTGGAAATGCTTTTGGCATTACCTTTATGTTTACTTTTGGCAAAGTTCCATATTGGCGGGATTGCCTGGATATTTGGCGGGATTGCTGCTGGTACTGTGGTTCTTCAAGGCTGTCGGGTTTTCTATAAATACTCCCCCCAACCTAACCGCACTGCTAGAAAAGTGGGAATGGCACTTGTCGGCTTAACTATCGGCGCTTCCAATGCTCACGCTAATCTAGCTAGTGTTGTTTCTAGTATTCCGATCTTTATTTTTCTGAGTTTGTTTCTGCTGTTGAGTGGAAGCGGCATTGGTTACATTTACTCCCGTGTCAGCAAAACCAACATTTTGACAGCAATGCTGGCTACAGTTCCAGGCGGTGTCGGAGTTATGGCAGCGATCGCCGCCGATTACAATAAAAATGTTAGTTTAGTTGCCCTAGTTCAGGCAATTCGCGTCACCTCAATAGTTGTGCTAATTCCCTTCATTGCTAGGACATCAGCTGGTAATTACTATCCACAAAGACTTTCAACTAATAGTGCTTGGCTCAATCTCGATGCATCTCAACTAGAATTACTCTTGTTAGTACTGCTAATCACTGGATTAGTAGTCTATCCAGCTATATTATTTAAAATTCCGGCTGGCGATTTCTTTGGTGCCTTGTTGATTGGTATCGGCTTTAATCCTTTGCTTAATTGGCTGCCTTTCGTGGGTGATATTAGCTTTAGTCCGCCGCCTTTAATTAACTTTTTGGGTCAAATGCTTCTGGGAATTACTATTGGTGAATATTGGGGAGACAAACCCAACTTTACCAAAGGAACCATCGGCTATGCCTTGATGTGTGTAGTGATGACCCTCGCAAGCGGAGCGATCGCTGCTATACTTGCTATGCAATTAACCTCTTGGGACTGGTTAACCTGTCTCTTAGTCACAGCACCAGGAGGTTCAGCAGAAATGATTCTGGTTTCCTTGGCATTGAATCATAATGTGGAAATTGTTACAACTGGTCATTTAGTGCGGCTGATTGCGATTAACAGTTCTCTACCACTTTGGGTATTTTTGTTTCGCCGTCTTGATGAACAATTTTCAGAATCAGCTTAGGGAACTCTACAACAATACGGTTCAGTTAAGGAGAATCATAGGTTGGGTTGAGGCTTTGCGAAACCCAACAAACCTGCCTAAATGTTGGGTTTCGTTCCTCAACCCAACCTACGCAGCTTAAGGTTTTTTGCGCTAACTGAACCGTATTGAACTCTACAATAGGATTTTTCAAACAACCTCTAATACGCGGCAAGGGACACACAGTTAACTGTGTGTCCCTTGCGAACTAAGTAGGCGTACAAAAATATTTACAGTCATTGCGAGAGAAGTATTCGCAATGACATTGTGTAATTTATTCCGTTCGATTACTTACTTAATATTCCATCCAATTGAGAACAGCAACTAGCGGCTTTGAAGAGGTACAACTTCTAGATCATTCGGTTTAATAAAGTAACTGCTATACCCAATTGTTCAAAATTGACAACTTTATGGCCATTTTTAGCAAAAAATAAAGGTGAGGCATCGCTCTACTTACGATTTTTGACTCAAAACTTTTACAGCACCCGCTTGAAGAAAGTCACTAAATCTTCAATGTTGGGTGTGTCAAGTAAATCTATTACTTCTGTAGCTTTTTCAGACGATATATAGTCATTTGGTACACCGATAATTGAGGTTCCCAAGTTTTGGGCTAATTGATACCAAAAAGCTAATTTATCATCAGCATTCATCGAAGCATACTCTTCAGTTACTTCATCTTGGTTTAGCAATTGACGCAAAGCCAAAAGCTGTTCTGCTTGGGGCTGGTTTTGAATTTGTGCAACTAAATTTGCAGTCTTTTCGTTTGGCGCATTATTGAGAGCGATCGCTGGAATTTCACCAGAAATTTCATGGTAAAGTGATGCTAGTACACTCAGGCGATCGTCTTGATCCAAACTCTGGAATTTTGATACACCTTGTTCTAAAAAGTTGATGTTGGTAGAAGTCATAAATACCTCGAATTAATTAAGTACTTAATTAACAAAAACTTATCAAGTGAGAATTGTCAGCTAATGAGCTAGCCCTCATCTCCCAACTTGGGAGATGAGGTTAGGGGATGAGAGCAAAACCTCGAAACAAATCAGATTTTTCCTGAAGTTTACACTAATAGTTATAGGCTACATATCTAACCGGAAGCAGCCTAAAAAGTTCAAAACTTTAGTTCTAAAATTGCTAAATCTCTGCGCCTGGTTTTGATTCAGCACCCATTGGTGAAACATAGTCACGGAAAAGAGTAATCTGCTGCTCAAAGGCTAATCCTTGAATTTTGGTTAACAATGCTTGACATTCTGAAGGAATTTGATAGTCAGAAGGTATAGGAATGATAGTACCATTTTCCATACCTTGAGATAATCTATACCAAAAAAGTAGCTTAGTAGTATCACCCAAAGAGCCGTATTCACGAGAAATTAGGTTATCTACTTTATTAATTAAGTCACGCTGAACTTGTAATTGTTGTTCGTGAGATAATTCTTTAACTTGATTAAATAAACCTTCAGCGATTTCTGGGGAAACAGTGCTAGCACCAGGAGCTGCTGGAGTAATTGAACTACCCATTTCTTTATAGATAAACCAAAATAAAGCCAGTTGTTGATCCACATCCAATTTTTGCCAAGCTTGAACATGTTCACGAATAGTTGGATCGTTAGTTTGGGTGTATGTCATTATTTACTCCAATTGTAATTAAGTAGTATTATTAACAACCTTATCAAAGGGACATTTGGAGTTTTACCTACTGAAGACAGATGTATTGGAATCAAAAAGAAGAACAATTAGAATTAGAACATCAATCGGGCGGAGAATTGAAATTATTGGCAACAACAGGTTTGATAGTGGGAGCAGGTAGTGGACTTAGTACATTTTTAGCCCACCTATTTGCGAAAGAGAAAATAACCGTCGTTTTAGCTGCTGGTCAAATTGAGAAACTCACCTAACTAAGTAGTAAAATTGGGGCGGTTAGTTTTGCGACTGCGATCGCATCATCTCAGCATCTTACGTCAACCTCGCAGCACCTCGACATGGAAGGTAGAACTACGTCCGTGGGTAGAGAACTTCTAGCCTAGACAATTGTTACAAGAGTAATTTTGAATCTATGAAAATTGATTTTGGTGCAACTGCCGTCGATTATGCAAAACACCGTGCTGGCTTTCCCAGTTCATTATTTAACAAACTGTCTGAATACGGCATAGGTTTACCAGGACAAAACATTGTTGACCTCGGTACAGGAACAGGAACACTAGCGCGAGGCTTTGCCGATAGAGGTGCTTGTGTGATTGGCATAGACCCATCAATCTCACTTCTAGAACAAGCGAGATATTTAAGCGAATCTGCCCAACTTCCAGTAGATTATCGAGTCGCAACTGCCGAAAATACAGAGTTACCAGACGCAAGCGCTGATGTGGTGACAGCTGGACAGTGTTGGCATTGGTTTGACCGTGCCCAGTCCGTCCAGGAAATTACTCGGATATTGAGAGCGAATGGCTTAATTGCGATCGCTCATTTTGATTGGATACCCTTAAAAGGTAATATAGTCGAAGCAACGGAACAACTGATAGCAGATCATAATCCAGCGTGGAAACTGGGCGGCGGTACTGGGTTGTATCCTTTGTGGTTACAAGACATTGGAGAAGGAGGATTCCGAGAAATCCGAACATTTTCTTACGATGTATTTGTGCCTTATACACACGAAGATTGGCGGGGACGAATTCGTGCCAGTGCTGGTGTGGGAGCTAGCTTGACACCAGAAAAAGTAGAAGTATTTGACCGAGAACTAGCGACATTACTCCAAGTAAAATATCCTGAGTCAATTCTTCAAGTTCACCACAGAGTTTGGGCAGCGATCGCTAAATCACCTCATACCGCCGACCATCTCACTCTTAATTAGCAAACCGTGCAGAACGCTCTGGTATTGCTGAACAATCCTCTTTTTCATCAAAGATAGCAGTTTGGTAAAGAAGAAGTCAGTAGTAGAGAGATTATAATTTATAGCAGTTATTAGTTAATCCAATACACGCCCCTACTAAATCAAACACTTTAGGAGAAACAACCCATGATTGAATTTTATTATTGGCCAACCCCAAACGGTCATAAAGTTACAATTTTCTTGGAAGAAGTCGGACTACCCTATAATATCGTTCCTGTGAATATTGCGGCTGGTGAGCAATTTAAGCCGGAATTTTTGAAGATTTCTCCTAACAATCGGATGCCGGCGATCGTTGACGACGAACCAGCAGATAAAGGTGTGCCAATTTCTGTATTTGAGTCTGGTGCAATTTTGCTGTATTTAGCAGAAAAAACCGGGAAATTAATTTCCCAAGATTTGCGTAGTCGCACTCAAGTTTTAGAATGGTTGTTTTGGCAAATGGCAGGGCTGGGGCCAATGGCGGGACAAAATCATCACTTTAGCACCTACGCTCCCGAAAAGATTGAGTATGCCATTAACCGCTACGTCAATGAGACAGGGCGCTTATATGCAGTGCTGAATAAGCAATTAGCAGATAGAGAATTTGTAGCTGGCGATTATTCCATCGCCGATATTGCTGCTTATCCCTGGATTGTAGCCCATGAGATCCAAAGCCAAAACCTAGAGGATTTTCCTCACCTCAAGCGTTGGTTTGAAACAATTAAAGCCCGTCCGGCAACAATTCGCGCCTACGAAAAAGGCGAAGCATTTAAAACTCAAGCGCCTGATCTAGATAAGTTACGAGATTTGTTATTTAACCAGTCAGCAAAAACTATTCAGCCTTGAGTGTTTTGTGACCAGAGATGGTGGATTGTGCCAAGTCCAGATATTCAGCAATTGAAAATGAAGTTGATCAAATTTTGGAGAGAGAGTAGGTATAGACAATTTTGTTGAGAATGATCAGTTCTGGAATTATTTCTCGTAGTTTTTGCGTCAGAAGCTCTATCGTAGAAGCTTTTGTTACCAATCCAGGGATGTCATCACTAGCTGCTACCCAAACTTCTGCGTCTGAATCCCAAAATGCTTCAACCTTAAATGTAATTTGTGCCATCAGCGATCGCTAACAATGTAGTTCCAGTTTAGAACATCCGAGTTTTCAGGATAAGTGTAGATGCACCATCAGACTACAAGCGATGGCAATTTTGATTATCAAAGCGATGCCTCCAACTTACTTGCATAATTGCCCTTCATTCACCAGTATTTACCCTTGGATCTCGGCTGTTGCAGTTCAAAGGTCGAAGTTTTGAGTTCAGAGGTCGAAGTGCCGAGTTCAGAGGTCGGAGTTCCGAGTTCAGAGGTTGAAGTTCCGAGTTCAGAGGTCGAAGTGCCGAGTTCAAAGGTTGAAGTGCCGAGTTCAAAGGTTGAAGTGCCGAGTTCAAAGGTCGAAGTTCCGAGTTCTGAAGGTGAAAACTGGAGTTCTGAGCCGAATCGCACCAAGAGGATGTTTGAAAAGTCCTATTGCCAGTATCAAAACGTTCTAGATCCCCCTAAATCCACGCCACGTGCTTCAAGTCGGGAAACCCGCCCAACGCAGTGGCTCCCCTTAAAGAAGGGGGACTTTGATTCCGGTTCCCCCTTTTTTAAGTGGAGCCAGCGCGGTCTTCTCCCTTCTCTACGAGACGCTCCGCGAAGGCGCTAGCCTCTCCCTTTGGGAGAAGGGGAGAGGCTAAAAGCGATGGGGGTTTCCCCCATGAGTGACTGGCGTGGGTTAGGGGGGATCTATAAGTGCGTCAAATCACAGCCAAATACTTTTCAAACATCCTCTAAGAAAAGCTCAAAGGCTTGTGTCGCCTTTTCCCCAGCCTCCAGGCTGAGGCGATCGCCATAGGGAATCAAAGGTTTATGCGGGGTTTGGTGGTGAGGGCGGGGTTAGTCGTCATCCTCACAATTATTGTTCAACTCGCGTAGGCGGCGTATGTTCTCTGGCTTCACCGTTAAGAGCGTTAAAACCCTAGACAGCTTTAATGGCTGCTAGGGCTATGGGGAACAGCAGAATTGTGATATTACGTTAATGAATGTTGACGTGACATTTAGCTGTAGCAAACTGCAAACCAGCCAAAATTGTCACCTGAACCAATATTTTTTAGTTCTCAACAAAATTATCTGCTTTCTTAACTGCTTCCTTTAACTCTTCAAAGGTAATACTACCGTCTTCGTCTGAATCATATCGTACTAGCAACTCCTGGGGGCTACTGGTATTTGTTTCTGATGAGATGATTGCACTTAAGCCAGGACTTAAAAAAAGCTCATTAATGGACACTTTGCCGTCTTGATCGCGATCTAAGTTATTAAAAAGAGATTGAAGCTCTTGCTCGGTTGCCATAAGTTTCTATCTGAAGAACGTTTTTCTACTTAATATCTCATTAATCTCTCAAAATTAAATAAACTTATATCCTTAGACGTAGAAACGGGTATCGCTGGGGCTTAGATCAGGTGTAGGCTGTGATACAGGGTCTACAGTTGGGGCAATGAAAATCAATCGGCACGGTCGAGCCAAAGTTCTAACTCAACAAGAGATACAGCTAATTTTTAGTCATGGTTTGGAAAATGACCGCGATCGCTCCGACGAGCTACCCTACGCCTTTGACTCACCATCATTCACCCTTGGATCATGTTGTTGTTCAAAGTCAGAAGGGACAATTTTGTTGAGAATGATCAGTTCTGGAATTACTTCTCGTAGCTTTTGCGTCAGAAGCTCAATCGTAGAAGCTTCTGTTACCAATCCAGGGATGTCATTACTAGCTGCTACCCAAACTTCTGCGTCTGAATCCCAAAATGCTTCAACCTTAAATGTAATTTGTGCCATCAGCGATCGCAAACAATGTAGTTCCAGTTTAGAGCATCCGAGTTTTCAGGGTAAGTGTAGACGCACCATTAGAAACCAAGCGATGTTATCAGAGCGATGTCTCCGACGGGCTACGCCTACGCCTTTGATTCGCATATTTTAATATGCACGCTCCCTACTTACTTGCATAAGTTTGTAGATAAACTAAAGTAAAGTTATCGTCAGCTAAAAAAGCATGATGTCTTCGCTTTCTGTCAACGACGCTCAAAATAATTTACAAGAGCTAATAGACCAAGTTGCAGAGCAGGGTAAGCCTGTGATTACTCAGGGCGATCGCGGTAATGCGATTCTGCTGGCCCAAAAAGACTGGTCTGCAATTCAGGAGACTCTTTACTTGTTATCTATACCTGAAATAGGAGAATCTATAAAAGAAGGACTAGCAACTCCGATTCAAGAATGCGATCAGGAGAAAGATACGTAACTTAAGAATAACGCCAATTCTCTATTTGCAAGCTAGGTACTCTTTGAAATTCTCGAATATTAGATGTTACAACAATATGATTGTGAGTTAGTGCTGTTGCTGCGATCAGCACATCATAAGCACCGATAGGAGTACCTGCTGTTTTCAAAATACTTCTAATTTGGGCAGCAAGTTCTGCTTCTGCCACACCAAAAGGTAAAATTGTAATCGAACCTAATAATGCTTCAATCAATGATTGAATTTTTAAGGCACGTTGGGGATTGATTGCTAATCCGTACTTCACCTCCATTACTGTTAAGGAGGAAATAAAAATATCAGTGGGATTAGTAGACTTTAATAACTTGAGAGTGTTTTCTTCTCCCTTGACAAAATCACTAATTACGCAGGTATCGAGTAAGTAACCCATCATTACAAGTCGATTTCGTTAGGTGGTAGCAGTTCGTCTCGATAGGACTCAAAAAGGATACCTTCTATTACACCTTGATGTTGCATAATCGTTTCTGGCCAAGTCGTGGCTTTTGTTTCTAAGAAAGTTACAAAAACTCTGCTTTCAGTAACACCTTGTGGTATTTGGGCTAGTTCGATTTTGCCGTTTTTATAAATTCCTTCAATGGTTCGTAGCATTATTGTTTACCTCCTATCTAATTTCTAGTAGCATTTATTGCTGCTCTGGTGGGAGGCAAGCTAATTGTATCGAGTGCTTGTTCCAGAATGATTATTATAATGTGATTTGTGCGATTAGCGATCGCTAACAATGTAGTTCCAGTTTAGAACATCCGAGTTTTCAGAGTAAGCGTAGATGCACCATTAGACTACAAGCGATCGCTCCGATGGGCTACGCCAAAGCATTTTTGATTATCAAAGCGATACCAATACGGTTCGGTTAACGTGTTCATTCCTCGGAGATCCCCCCAACCCCCCTTTTTAAGGGGGGCTTATAACCCTCTTTTACCCCCTTTTTAAGGGGGTCGCCACAGGCGGGGGGATCTTAACCGAACCGTATTGAAAGCGATGCTCCCAATTTACTTGCATAATTGCCCTTCATTCACCAGTATTTACCCTTGGATCTCGGCTGTTGCAGTTCAAAGGTCGAAGTTCCGAGTTCAGAGGTCGGAGTTCCGAGTTCAAAGGTCGGAGTTCCGAGTTCAGAGGTCGGAGTTCCGAGTTCAAAGGTCGAAGTTCCGAGTTCAAAGGTCGGAGTTCCGAGTTCAAAGGTCGGAGTTCCGAGTTCTAAAGGTGAAAACTGGTGTTCTGAGCCTCAACTTTGGAGATTAGAGGTTTATTTGTCCTGTTTTCTTCTCATTAATCCCCGCTTTTATCTTCTTCTTTACTCCAAACATATTTACGGCAGACTTCACAAGCGGCTTTTGCTTCCTCTGTTTGCGGATTGGTGAAGATGGGATGGTAACGCAACCTGTCGCAACAGACTTGCAACCATGCACGCCAACCACCCCACCACAACCGCACTGTACCGTCACCACCGCCACTGACAATAGTCTGCCCATCTGTGCTAATGGCGACAGAACTGACACCACCCGCATGACCACGGAAGGGTTCAGCCAGGGGATGACCTTGCCGGTTCCACAACCGCACTGTACCGTCACCACCGCCACTGACAATAGTCTGCCCATCTGTGCTAATGGCGACAGAATTGACACCACCCGCATGACCACGGAAGGGTTCAGCCAGGGGATGACCTTGCAGGTTCCACAACCGCACAGTGCCGTCACGACCGCTACTGACAATTGTCTGCCCATCTGTGCTAATAGCGACAGACCTGACATAATTTTCATGACCACCAAAGGGTTCAGCCAGGGAATAACCTTGTAGGTTCCACAACCGCACTGTGCCGTAATTACCGCCACTGACAATTGTCTGCCCATCTGTGCTAATGGCAACAGAATTGACACCACCCGGATGAGCAGAGAAGGGTTTAGCTAGGGGATGACCTTGCAGGTTCCACAACCGCACAGTGCCGTCACCATCGCCACTGACAATAGTCTGCCCATCTGTGCTAATGGCGACAGA
>NZ_JBGTFY010000169.1:0-10720 GCF_041747015.1 Nostoc sp. | reverse complement strand
TGTAGGTTGGGTTGAGGAACGAAACCCAACCTACACATTTTTATTTTTTGGGCTTAACCGAACGGTATTGGGAGTGGAGTATTCAGCAATTCTGACCTGAGGCGGAGCGTCTCCGGCTCGACTCCTGACGCCTAATTTATTTCTACTTTATTCTTCTCTGTCTAATAACTAAACGCGAGACAATACTGACACATAAAATTAAGCTGAGTAAAACTATAGAAGTAGTCCATACTAATTGGCTTTTTTCTGGGTCGGGGTCGTTATAGAGGTTAAAAATTAATACTGGTAAGGAAGCTGTTGGACTTAACAATCCTAATTTTTCTGACCAGTCAAAACTAAATAAAGCGGTAAAAATTAAGGGTGCTGTTTCACCAGCAGCACGAGCTACAGCCAATAAAATGCCTGTAGTAATTCCGGGGATTGCAGCAGCCACAACAATGCGAGAAGTAGTTTGGAAGCGAGTTCCCCCCAAAGCAGCGGAGGCGAGGCGTTGAGATATGGGAATAAGTTTTAGAGATTCTTCAGTTGTGAGTACGATTACAGGTAGCATAATCACAGCTAAAGCAAAACCACCTGCGATCGCACTAAATCCTTTAGTTACCAAAACAATGATACCATAGGCGAATATACCTACAACTATTGAAGGCACGCCTGTGAGAATACTGGCGATAAACCGAACAATACCAGCAATTGGGCTGGTTTGACCAAACTCTGCCAAGAAAATTCCTGTCATTATCCCTGTGGGAATGCTTAAGACAGCACCAATTCCGACCATGATTATGGTTCCCAGGATAGCATTGGCAAACCCATTATCAATGACTGTTTTGACAAAGATTTCGGGTTTAATTCCAGATATTCCCCGAACCAGAATTTCCCACAAGATTGAAAATAAAGGAATGAGAGCTATTCCTGTAAAACCAAAAGCGATCGCATTCATTGTATATGCAAATATGACTCGCTCTGGTGGTAAAGGACTGCAT
This sequence comes from Nostoc sp., assembly GCF_041747015.1. Lineage (GTDB taxonomy): Bacteria > Cyanobacteriota > Cyanobacteriia > Cyanobacteriales > Nostocaceae > Nostoc. Next base: position 9,740 of record NZ_JBGTFY010000169.1, on the reverse strand, counting down.
AATTCTGCCGCCAGAGATTCATCATTTTCCGACTGTATATAATTACTCATATTTCTCACAAGTTTAATTTATTTACAATGCCCAATGCCAACCTTAACGAGTAATTTTATAATCATCGACCTGCTAATTATTTATTTGTTCTGCCAACCCACTTTAGCAATAATACAGCACCAATATTTACAGCTAGAGTTAACCCAAACAAAATCAATCCCAAATAAGTTAAAGCACCAATATGCAATCCCGGCTCGGCTTCTGCAAATTCATTAGCTAATACAGAGGGAATTGTATAAGCTGGATCAAGTAAAGATGCACTGATTTGAGAAGAGTTACCAATCACCATAGTCACAGCCATTGTTTCACCCAAAGCCCGTCCTAATGCGAGCATTGCTGCACTTACTATTCCCGAAAATCCAGCTGGTAGCAAGACTCGAAAAATTGTTTCCCAACGGGTACCACCCAAAGCCATAGATGCGCTACGTAATTCTTTAGGTATAGCCAGTAATACATCACGAGTAATTGCTGCCATTGTAGGCAGAATCATGATGGCTAGAATAATTCCAGCAGTCAACATATTTGTGCCAGCAGGATCTTGTGTATTAAACAGTGGTATGAATTTAAAAGTATTGCCTAGCCACTTTTCTAAAGGTTCCAAAACTGGAATAAAGACAAAAATAGCCCATAAACCAATGACCACACTAGGAATTGCTGCAATTAGTTCCACAACAAATGCTAAGATTGTTCGCAGCGATGAAGGTAAGAAATTTTCACTCGTTACTAAGGCTATAGCAATTCCTACTGGTATAGCTAATAAAATAGCGATCGCACTACTAACCAAAGTTCCATAAATATAAGGTAGTGCACCAAAAATCTGATTACCTGTATCCCAATTTTGACCCCACAAAAACCCCAGTCCAAACTGCTTAATGGCTGGCAAAGCTTCGGAGAAAATTACCCAACTCATCACAAATAGGACTGCAACGGTAATCAGGGCAAAAAAGTATACTAGCCGTGTAAAAGCTTGGTCAAACGAGAGATTTGTGCCGCTGATAGCTGTTAAATTGAGATTTTCATCATCTAGATTTGAATGATGTGATGAATTTGCCATTACAAATTAATAAAATAGATTTTTTAGTATCAGTGGGGTGACAATACTGCTCGGTTTAGAAAATCCACCAACCTAAAATCTTAGTAGAAACGTGAAATCTCGCATTTCCACTAAGATTAACGCTAATAATCCTTAACCGAGCAGTATTCAGTCGGCTGGGCTGTTTGCCCATCCTAACTAAAAGAAGAAAGTAGTAAGACTACAAATTAAGGCTTGACAGTACTATTCACTGTCTGAAGTACACGGTTGACCACAGAAGATGGAATCTTGGTGTAGTTAAGGTCATCATTATACTGTTGACCGTCTTTCAATACCCAATTAATCCATTTCTTGATGGCATCAGCTTTAGCAGCATTAGCATACTGTTTGTAAACCATCATCCAAGTAAGACCGACGATAGGATAACCCTGTCCTGGATCTCCTACAAAAACGCGGTAGTTGTCTGGGAAACTCACAGTTGATAAAGCTGCATTGGCAGATTGTAAAGAAGGAGCAACAAATTCTCCTTTCTTATTTTGTACTAATGCTGATTTCAAATTGTTTTTGAGAGCGTAGGCATATTCTACATAACCAATAGAACCAGAAGTACGAGATACTAAAGCAGCTACGCCAGGATTACCTTTGCCTTTAAGGACGTTTGGCAGATTCCATTTTGGAGCAGTGGTAGCTCCAACTCTGCCTTTAAAATAACCACTGATCGCACTCAAGTGGTTAGTGAAAATGAAAGTTGTACCGCTACTATCGGCGCGAACAGCAAATTTAATTGTTTGATTTGGTAGATTCGCACCTGGATTATCAGCTTTGATTTTCGCGTCATTCCAATTGGTAATTTGACCTGAGAAAATTTCTGGTAGTACCTTGCGGGACAATTTGAGTTCACTAACGCCCGGAAGATTGTAAACTACAGAAACAGCACCGCCTGCTGTCGGTACCAAGATTACACCGTTCTTGACTTTAGCGATTTCTTCATCTTTCATTGCAGCATCACTACCACCAAAGTCAACGGTTCCATTAGTGACTTGACGAATACCGCCGCCACTACCAATTCCTTGGTAATTAATTCTCATGTCTGGATATTTCTTTTTAACTTCACGAGCATAGCGTTCGTAAAGCGGAGCCGGAAAAGTTGCTCCTGCACCGTTCAGTGTTTGAGCTTGGGCGATCGCACTAAAAAATGGACTAAGTGCAACAGAAGCTGTCACCACTGAAGTAGCAACGACACGATTCAAGATGGTGGTGGAAAAAATCATATTACCTCAGATTAAAGGAATATTTTTCTGCTGTAATTACAGCCTTAATATAAGCTACATTTTTTACGGTTAAATATGAATTAACGAAAGATTAAGATGTGTTTAATTTTTACTTTTAAATATTTTTTTTACTTATTGAGATTTGATTTACTAGATTAGTTTAGTAAAAATATGCTGATGAAAAATTTAAGTTGAATTTAAATAATTAAATGTGAGTCAATAACACAATTTCAAAATTATCACTTCGGTAGAAAGCGAGACTCAAAGAACCTTTGGGAGGCTTTAACTTAGGCAAGTATTTTCAACGAATCAAACTCTGCTTTAGGAGCAATCGATCCTCTTCGGCAAAATCTAATCAAGAAGAGATGGCAGAAGCAGCAAACGATAGACCTATAGTGCAAGAACTAAACGAAGACCTTCATCAACAAGCAACATCATGCGATCGCTTACTTGACTAATGACAAGACAATGTGTGGCCTTGTAACTGTACAAAGAACGGATCAAGACTGTTATCTTCATCAGCGTATACAACATCTAACTGCTGAAATCTTAATTGAAAAATATTTACCTTATTCTAAAATATTTTTTCAATTTACCAATCCGCTGTTACCTAAATTATTTCATGCTTTCCTACGGCTACAATACAGCACCAAAAATACAAACAATCCCATTCCTGCTAGATATTTAATTGCATCAGGGACGCTGGGATTAGGAGAAAAAAAGCCTTCGATCGCACCAGCAATTATCAACATTGGGATAATCCCAAATACTAGCTGTACCGCTTGAGAACCATAGAATTTCAGTGCATCCCCACGACGATATTTACCAGGAAATAAAATTGCTCTTGCTAATAAAAATCCCGCACCCCCAGCAAAAAAGATGGCGGGTAATTCCAAAGAACCATGCGGAAACACAAACGCCCAAAAAGGATAAGCTAGATTATTTTGACCTACCAAAGTGCTAACAGCACCAATCAGTAAGCCATTGAATACCATCAAATAAGCAGTGTATGCCCCGGCGGTGATGCCACCGGCAACAGCCCCAAAAGATACCGACAGGTTATTGATCGTGATACTGCTGGATGCCAGAGGTTCAACGCCAACAATTGACCCCATCCACAATTTATGCTCATCTCGCACCTTGGTAATCAAACTTTCAGGTACTATCAACGACATAAAACTAGGATTTTGCCAAGAATACCACCAAGCCACTAATGCCCCCAATAGAAACAACGTCGTCGCAGCCGCAATATATGCAAATGTTTTCTGAACTACAGATGGTAATCCCCAGCGATAAAATTCTAGGATTGCCTGCCATTCCTGTCGCCGCGAACCTTGGTAAATCTGCGTGTAGGCACGAGTTGTTAATGATTGTAAACTTTGTATCAAAGTATTTCCGATTTGTTGCGTGCGCGCACGAGCCAAATCTGCCGCTACTGAACGATATAAGCTCGCTAACTCTCTAATTTCTGCTGCCTGTAGGGATTTTAGCCCCTTTTTTTCTATCTGTCTTAATAGGGCATCCAAACGCTGCCAATTCGGTTCTCGTCGCGCAATCCAACGTTGAATATTCATGAATTTTGGGAACACTGAATTTAACTTAGCTTAAGATAGCCTCAAATTCATCTGCGTAATTTCAAGGGAAATTTGACATTATGTCTGAAAATTTTGGATCTCCTGGTCAGATACTACCACTGAGTATCGGTAACGTTGTCAGTGCTGCGGTGCGGTTGTATCGTTCTCATCTGAAGACTTATTTGAGGTTGGCTTTAATTGCTCACTTGTGGGTTCTAGTTCCGATTTATGGCTGGGCAAAATATGCAGCCATCTCTGGACTAATTTCACGCTTGGCTTTTGGAGAATTGATTTACAAACCTGAAGGTGTTCAAACTGCCAGTAGCCATATTAATCCCCGTCTTTGGTCATTTTTAAGAGTTGGCTTGCAAGTAGGTATATCTTTGCTTGTAATTTATTTGGGACTAGCGATCGTGGGCGGTGTGCTAGCTGGCTTGATCGGAGTAGCATTAGGAGGGATATTAGGCGCTTCAGGCATTATAGTCGCAACCACATTGGCAATAATTGTCACGGTAGTTATTGTATTGTTGGGACTAACCTGGTTCTACTCTCGTTGGATAGTAGCTGAAGTACCCCTAGCAGTTGAAGAAAATACCAATGGTGGCGAAAGTGTTGCCAGAAGTTGGGAGTTAACCAAAGCCTCAGTATTTCGCATTCAGGGCATTGTTTTAGTTTCTTTTATCGTTACACTACCGTTGGTATTTGTATTAAACTATATACCTAGCTTATTTCTCTTAAAGCTTGAGCAAGGTTCCCCCATCTACTCAATTGTGTATTTTATTTCTTTGATTGGAAGCTTGATAGGTGGAATTTTAGTCATGCCATTCTGGCAAGCACTAAAAGCTGTTCTATACTTAGACTTGCGTAGTCGGCGTGAAGGGCTAGGTTTGCAATTACGAGAACCTCCCTCGCCAGATTTTCGTTAACTCAACACCTTAATTGAACTCAATTAATTTTGAATTAGTTAAAATATGCGCTTTTTTAATCGCATCACATTCCAGACTCCAGAAAGTGTGGAGCTGGAATTTACTTTAGCAGGAATCGGTAATCGAGCTTTGGCGCTGTTGATTGACTATACAGTTTTGACTCTAACCTTGCTTGTATTTTTCCTTACCTGGACTGTCTTTTCTACTCAACTGTTTAATTTTTTTGAGGACTTGATTACAAATGCTCAGAATTTAGGACTTTGGTTAATAGCAATTTTCTTTCTAATCGCCTTTGCAATTTACATCGGCTATTTTGTATTTTTTGAAACCTTATGGTTTGGGCAAACTCCTGGTAAACGCATTACTAAAATTCGCGTAGTTCGAGATGATGGTAGACTCATTGGGCTACAACAAGCAACGCTACGTGCCTTACTGCGACCCTTTGATGAGATTTTGTTTATTGGCGCTTTTTTAATTATGTTAGGTAGTCGAGAAAAGCGTTTAGGTGATTTGGCAGCTGGCACAATTGTAATTCAAGCCCAAACACCCACTACATCAAGAATATTAACAATTTCTGAACAGGCAAAAATACTTCATCAGCAGTTAATCGAAATTGCCGATTTATCACCCTTGTTACCTGATGATTTTGCTATTATTCGTGAGTATTTGCAACGACGTGGTGCAATGTCACCAAAGGCAAGAGCTTTATTAGCTCTAAAGTTAGCCCAGCAGGTTCAAACTATTATTAATTTAGAGAAGTTGCCGGAAGCTGTTACATCTGATATTTTTTTAGAAGCAATTTACCTCGGCTATCAACAACCGGAATTTTAGGCGGGAGATTTTGTACTTCTGGTGATATGTTTAAAGTAGGCGATCGCTTATCACTCTTTTTCTACACTTAACGAGGCAGAATGTCATCTAAGCGAAGTTGGAGACGAGGCAAAAGCGGCGAGTTAATTAATTGGTTGAGTCGATATTGTCGTTGAGTATAAGTGTCTTCAACTAGTTGACAAACGGTGAAAGTAGGTTGTTTGGGTTTCCCAATAAATGCTACACCGCCCAATCCGCGATAATCCACAATCCAATATTCAGGGATACCTAAGAGCGCATATTCCTCAACTTTCCTTGCATAGTCAGTTTCCCAGTTGGTGCTAACGACTTCCACCACTAGTTTAATTGAGCGTCCAAGAGTAATTATAGGTTCTCGCTCCCAAAGGGGTTCACGGTCAAGAATGGTTTCATCGAGAACCACGACATCAGGACGACGAGCTGTAGCTGTATCCGCAAAGGGGTAAATTAAACAAGTGCGAGGAATAAACCAGGGGAGTTGTTCGGCAACAAGGTAGATCCCAATTTGGGTTGCGAGTTTGCCACTCACCGTTTCATGCGGGCCAGTGGGTTCCATGTCAATTAGTTCTCCATCTGCTAGTTCATAGCGGGGATTGTCTCGGTATTGGGAGAGAAAATCTTCAAATGTGAGGTCTTTTGGGGAGATATATGTCATAAAAATCAATCTCCTGAAAGAATTCATCGTAGGTTATAAGTTTTGCTTCTGTTATTTGCATCTTACTAGACTTTTTGATAACACGTTCAATCATCATCAAGTGGCTTGGTGGTAGGCTATTATTTGCAGGGTATATTCGTATTTCTGAGTTGATGAGAAATTACAACCTCTTGATCATAAAAGAGTGTCTAAGCTCAGAAAGTGTTAATTTGAGCAATACGAATAAGCAGTAGTGAGTAGAAAACACTAACTACTCACTACTCACTAATCACTTAAAAATTTAAACTCGGCCAGTCCGCTTCACGATAATAGCGGGTCATGTCATCAAACTTTCGTAATTCGACACGATTAATCACAAATTCTGGCAAGTTCAACAGCCATTGTTGATTCAACTGAGAAAGCATCGTGCTGAAGCTTGTGCGGTCTAAATCAGATGAAACCTCCCCAAAATAGGCTAATGTAACATGGGCTGTGAAGTGATAATGCTGCTCAATACCCAAGGCAATTAACTTAGGGCTTTGATAAATTGTTCGGCGAAATTTAATAATTTCCTCGTAGCAGCCTTCATCCTGGGGTACTAAACAAACAGCTATAGCTCTTGGCATCAGTATCAGTCCCAGCATTTGCCATTGAATAGGATGAGTCCTGTCTGTCATCAATTGTTGATATTGCTGAAACACTTCGGCTAAACAAGAGTGTAACTCCTCGTCAAATTTGGGATTTTTTTCGCAAATGTGAAGGTAAGCACTGTCCCAAATTAAATCCGCTAAAGTCAGATGGAAGCTACCAGGTGGTAGAGGCACAATCAAATCACGGCTTACAGGCAACTGCAAAAGTTCCTGTTGGCAAGTCTGTAATTTGGCATAGAAAGCAGAGTTTTGTGATTCTTCTGCTGCTGGCGGAGTAATTAGGGTGTAGCCGGGAAAGGACGCTGCTTGTCTCAACCCAGAATGGGGCTGAAATTTAGAAGATTCCTGAATATGCTGAACTTGGAACCTGTAGGATTCTGGTAGCGTCAATCGTGCTAACCGATTTAAGTAAGTTTGATAGTTGTCGTCCAATCTTCGTAGCCTCATGCTCTCACTTGATAGATTTTAGGGAAAATTACCTTGATTAACAGAATGATTTAAAAAGTATTTAGTTTTTGGGTGTGATGATTGAGGAGTAGAGACGCGATTAATCGCGTCTGTTATAAGAATTCTTCCCCAATGCCCCATGCCCCATGAGGTTTATCTATGCCAATCTATGTTTACTGGGGTGAAGATGATTTTGCTATAGAAAAAGCGATCGCTATGCTGCGCGATCGCATCCTCGATCCTCTATGGATTAGTTTTAACTACACTTCATTCTCTCCAGATCAAGCTGATGCTGTAATCCAGGGGTTAAATCAAGTCATGACACCCACTTTTGGCGCTGGTGGACGCTTGGTATGGCTGATAAATACTACCCTCGGCCAGCACTGTCCAGAGAATGTGTTAGCAGAATTGGGGCGATCGCTACCAGTGATTCCCGAAAACTCATTTTTATTGCTCACCAGCCGTAACAAACCAGATGAACGCCTCAAATCTACAAAATTGTTAAAACAGTTTGCCACTGAGTTCCGAGAATTTCCCCTTATTCCCCCTTGGAAAACAGAATTACTGGTGCAATCTGTTAATCAAGCATCTCAGGTTGTGGGCGTTAAACTCAGTGCCAAGGCTGCCCACTTGTTGGCAGAATCCGTAGGGAATGATACACGACTCCTGTACAATGAATTAGAGAAATTGCGGCTATATGCTCAAGGTAACAATAAGCCTTTAGATGTAGATACTGTTACTAAGTTAGTCAGAAATACTACTCAAAATAGCTTACAATTAGCAGCAGCAATCAGAACAGGAGACACGGCTAAAGCTTTGACCACCTTGGCAGATATAATCAATGCTTCCGAGCCGGGATTACGGATAGTTGCTACATTAATTGGACAATTTCGCACCTGGCTCTGGGTGAAGATTATGATCGAAAGTGGGGAACGGAATCAACAAGCGATCGCTCAAGCTGCTGATATAGGTAATCCTAAAAGGATCTATTTCTTACAGCAAGAAATCAAGCTTCTTTCTTTGAAACAGTTAATCTCTTGCTTACCCTTACTACTGGAGTTAGAAGTGAGCCTCAAGCAAGGAGCATCAGAAATGTCAACACTCCAGACTAAAATAATCGAACTTTGTCAAGTATGCCAAGGAAGTTAACTATCAAATTTGAAGAAGTCAGAATGGGCTAATCGCCCCGCTATCGCTAACAGGAATCAGAATCAAGACGCTCTCTACGTTCGCACAGCGTGTCGCAGACAGACGCTGCGCGTAGCTTACTTCCCTGTAAGGGTAAACAAACTCGCTATCCGCTAATTGTACAGAATACCCAACTGAATTCTGAATCCTGACTCCTGAATTCTGTTTGATAAAAGCTTAATGTATTGACAAGTTACTGGAACTTCCACCTCAGAAAGTAATTCAAAGTTCTTATAATATTCCTGATTAGTTCTATACCATATACTCTATGAAGAAAATTTCCGATTTAGTTTACCAACCTAGCCGAAAGCGAATCCTTTCCAAATCAGTCTTTTTTAGCGTTATAGCCAGTGCTAGTGTGATTTGCAATGCTTTTTCATGGAGTTCAAAAGCTGACGCTCAAACTCCACCACCAGTCAATAATACTGAAATCAACAGCTACGCTCAAGCCGTGCTAGCGATGGAGCCAGCACGTCAAAATGCTTTTGAAGAAATTAAAAAACTTATTAGCAATGGAGAAATTCCCAAGATTGTTTGTAACGATTCTAACAGCATCAATGGTCTTCCAAAGAAGGCTCAAGATATCGCCGTCGAATACTGTACCCGCGCTCAAAAAATTGTTGAAGATAATGGTTTGAGCTTTGACCAGTTCAACAAAATTACTATAGAACTACAAAATAACAATATCTTAAAACGGCAGGTTTACAATACCTTATTACGCCTGCAAAAAACTCCTGAGCCTCGGTAGTTAAAACTTGCATAAAAATTAGAGATGATTACATTAAAAATAACTACCTCCGCATGAAAGCGAAGGCTGGTAATACTTCTCGATTAACCACTACCCCTATTGATTGATAAAATAGTTGTTTGGGGATACTGGGTTAATGACTAATAATCTATTGCATTTGAAAAATCACTTCTGATTGCGATCGTAGTACTCAGTTACAAGTTAAGCGATCGCCCCAATACACAATAATTATTTAGGGCTTGCTGAACAAAAGTGAAACATAGTCTAGGTAAGGGTTTTGAGCATTTTTTCACCAAGCAAGTGCAAGACTATAGCATCCAGAGGTTCAAAAACCTTGCACTTTCGTCGGCGAGCGCCGGGCAAATTGGG
>NZ_JBGTFY010000168.1:0-6779 GCF_041747015.1 Nostoc sp. | reverse complement strand
TGTTTTAATATAACTCCTCGTCAACTTTTTCTTTAATTTTTCTAGATGTTATCTTTTTCATGTTTTTGGAAGGTAAAGTTGGACATCTAGTTTTGGAAGGTGAAGTTGGACAACCTGTCCAAAATCTTCTTCAAGTCACAGCATTCTTCTGCCTAAAGATGACCCAGACTTAAGGGGTAAAGCGGGTTATTGGGGAGTGGTAACTCATGTTGGCGAATACAGCTGTACACTCCAGACATGGGATGGGGACTACACCGTAAAAATCGAACGCCTGAAATCACTGGAATTGCTTGATGAAGATTGTAGATTCATGCAGCAGCTATGTGTGAGGTTACGGCAGTTGCATCAAGTGGCCAGCCGTGACTCTTCTGTAGATTGGCTGTTGCAGGGTTTGGGGAAACAAGCTAAACCGTATCTGTCATCCTTGCAGGCAAAGCTGCTGGCGGCTGTGGAACGGGAGTACAAAATCGAGTGGAGGCAACAGAAATGATGGTGCAGCTAGGAAACAATAATTTAATGCAACAAAGTTCACTAAACTCGTTTAGTTTCAAATATTTCTCGCCACAATTCAAATTCCGGACAATTGCACCAAAGGGTAACGAACCCATCAAAAAGTTTAGTTTCTGAATTTTTAACTCCCCTTGGGAGAACTTGGATCAAGATAGGAATATCCAAATCACATTTCCAATTTTCTATTTCTTTTTGAAGTTGGGCAATAGTGTCTTGATGGAATCCTCGGTCGTTGTTGGAACACTGAACAAGTAAACATCCATTATCAGAATCTTTTACTCGCTTGATCGAGAAATTAATCTGCGTCCACATTGATTGGACTTCATTGAAAATATTAGGCAAACCATAGTGATTGCCTAATATTGCCTTTCGGCGTTTCGATTCACCCATAAGTCCCCCTCAGCAATACAAATTTTGACAAGGATGACGAAGAAGATAAGGAATCTCCTGACGACGAGTAAGCTCAATAGCGCTCAGACTAACCCTCTGGGGGTTATTAACTACTAATACTATTGTAACGATAAATCAAGGGTTTCAAGTATTTTGCAGTTGCAAGAATTGGGGATTTTGCCAAACCTTATCTGTTGTCCTTGCACGCTTTGCTGCTGGCAGCTGTTGAGAGAGAGTACAACCTTGTTTGTCAGCAGCAAAAGTGACGATACAGCTAGTAAAAAGCGATCGCTTTTGGAGCTGTTAGTTGATTAATTTGTGATGGCAGAAAATTAGGAAACATTAGATTCATACGCTCCCTGGTTAAACTCATGTTTTCCATTTGGTACAACGCCAACCAGGAGTTGGGGTATCTACAACTGTAATAATAGTACCGCAAGGCGGAAGTCAAAAGTCAAGGCTTCGCTCAACCTTGACCCTGAGCGCAGTCGAAGGGTCAAAAGTCAAAATGAATACAGTGTAAGAGTTTCATTGATTTAGAATAGGTGGTTTATTTACGCCGTAATGTACTAGCTCCTGACATCTAACATTTGTCTTTTAACAAGAGCATGGCCAGATTGAACATCAAACCAGTGAATATCCTCAGGGGGCAATGCTAATGTAATATCCTCGCCACTCCAATTTTGGTCTGTTGGCAACAAAGCACGTACTGTAATCGCTCGGGTTTGTGAACCCTCAATCCTGACACTGACTAAATAGTGCATACCCAAGTTTTCCACTAAAAACACTTGCCCTTGGATAGTTTGGGTATCACCTGGTCGAGCAATGCGGACATCTTCTGGACGGATTCCCAGAACAATCTGCGGTGGTACTGTTGGTATATCTGGGAGAAGCACTTGGAAGTTACCCACGATCGCATATTGTCCCTTACAAGGTAAAGTCAGCAAATTCATTTGTGGACTACCAACAAATCCAGCCACAAATAGATTAGCTGGATGGTTATAGATGCGGTCAGGTGGATCAAGTTGCTGGACATAGCCATCGTTGAGCAATGCAACTTTTGTGGAGAGCGTCATCGCTTCTGTTTGGTCGTGGGTAACGTAGACAACTGGCACTTTTTGGGCTGCAAAAATTTGCTTGATATCGGCTCGGACTCGTTCCCGCAGTAGTGCATCCAGGTTACTTAAGGGTTCATCCAGCAGGTATACATTGGCATTACGCACCAAAGCACGACCAACAGCCACCCGTTGGCGTTGACCTCCAGACATTTGTCCAGGCTTACGGTTCATTAACTCTGCTAATCCTAAAACTTCTGCCACTTCTGCCACTCGCTGTTTAATTTCTGTAGGTGGTACTTTTTTTAGCTTGAGTCCAGAAGCAAGGTTTTCGTACACCGTCATGTGGGGATAGAGTGCATAGCTTTGAAATACCATTGCAATGTTGCGATCGGCTGCTCGTTTATAGGTGACATCCACCTCCCCAATCTTAATCTGACCGCTAGTCGGTTCTTCAAGACCCGCAATCATGCGTAGGACGGTAGATTTGCCACAGCCAGAAGGGCCAAGTAAAGTGAGAAACTCATGGTTATCTACAGTTAAACTAACGTCCTTAACAGGGATGACTTTAGGATTATAGGTTTTATTCAAGTTTGTGAGTTCGAGTTTAGCCATTTTGATTTCTATCCTTTGACAGCACCAGCGGTAAGACCTTGGACAATCCGGCGCTGGAAAAACAAAACTAGTAAAATCAGGGGTAATGTGCCCACAACAGTTGCAGCAGCGATCGCACCATAGGGAATTTCAAATACTGTCGCACCACCCAACTGAGCCGCAGCAACGGGAATTGTCTTCAATTCTTCACGAGTCATAAACGTGAGAGCGAAAATAAACTCGTTCCAAGCAAAAATAAAGGTGAGGATTCCAGTAGTCACTAAGGCCGGAAGGGTCATGGGCAGCACGATTTGCCATAGTAGTTGAAAGGTGTTGTAGCCATCGACCCTAGCGGAATCTTCTAAATCTTTTGGTAATTGTTGAAAAAAGCTTCTAAGTACTAAAATTGTTAGCGGCAAATTGATGGCAGTATAGGGTATAATCAGCGCCAGATAATTGTTGCCGAGTTTAAGCGCCTGGATAATTTCTAACAGTCCTAAGAACAAGAGAATTCCGGGAAATAAGGTAACAATTAGAACGCTGGCGAGGATAACCCTTTCACCCCAAGGGCGTAACCGTGCGAGGGCATAAGCCGCAGGTGCGCCGATCGCTAAAGATACAGCTGTAGAAGTAATCGATACAAAGGCACTGTTGAAGATGTAACGCCAAAATGGGCGACGGGTGAATAACTCAATGTAGTGATTGAAAGTGAATCGTGTGGGGAAATAGACAGTAGGAACGGCGGCAATATCCTCATTCACTTTAAACGAGGTCAGCAATTGCCATAAGGCTGGCGCTAGGCTGAATATCACCACTAATGCAACTATTATGGGCAACAAGATTTTTTGAAGAGAAAACTTGGTTTTCTCTGTTCGTTTTGGAGTCGTTGGAACTGCTTGTGGAGTTAGACTCATGAGTTAAATGGCTCCTGATGTTTTGGCACGGTATTTGTTAAGCAAGAAACTAGCGATCGCCACCGCAGCAATCAATATTAAAAATGTCACCACTACCAGAGCTGCTCCATAACCAAAATCTAAGTAGCGCATCACTGTGGAGTAAATATACAATGACACCACTTCCGTAGCGCCACCAGGGCCACCCCCGGTCATCACAGCAATCAAGTCGAAAATGCCAAAAGCTTGAGCAAACCGAAATAGCACTGCAATTAAGATTTGTGGCAGCAGTAGTGGCAGGGTAATATTGCGGAAGCTTCGCCAAGGAGTTGCCCCATCGACCGAGTAAGCCTCATAAAGGTCTTTTGATATCGACTGCAACCCAGCTAGCAACAAGATGCCGATAAACGGCGTAGTTTTCCAAACATCAGCAAAAACCACTGCTATCATCGCCAGCGTTGGATCTCCTAACCAGTTAATCCCAGTCTCAATCAGCCCCAATCGCCGCAAAATATCGTTCACAACCCCAAACTGATCGTTAAAAATCCAAGCCCACGCCAGACCAATCAGAGAAGTAGGCAAAGCCCAAGGGATAATGGCGATTGTACGCACTATGCCCCGCCCAAAAAAGGCTTGGTTGAGAACTAGCGCAACTCCCAGTCCTAGCAATAGTTCTGAGATTACTGATGCTGTTGTAAACACCGTTGTCGCCCACAAACTCTGCCAAAAACGACCATCCCCCGCCATCCGCACATAATTTTCCAAACCAGAGAATACAGGTTGTAACTCTGTTCCCAGATTTCTCGTAAATACGCTTAACCAAAATGCTCGTAAAATCGGGTAGGCAAATACAAACAACAACAGCAGCAATGCTGGTGTTAGTAAAATCCATGCTGTCTGTTGTTCTCGACTTCTAAGTGTATGTAAATTTGTCATTTGTTATAAGGCATTGGGCATTGGGCATTGGCAAAGAGGAGGCAGAAAGCACAAGTTGTTTAATTTTTAATTTTTAATTTCTCTCCCCCTGCTCCCAGCAGTCGGCGCGTTTCCGCAGCAGCAGCTTGCATTGCTCGTTCAGAATTCATCCGACCGGATAGCGCGGCGCTGAGATAACGCTGTAAAATATCTGATGTCTGAGCATATTGGGCGATCAGCGGACGTAAAACTGCATTGTTCACGACCTCCAATAACTGCGGATAGTGGGGGTATTTAGCAACAATCTCTGGGTCTGTAAACAAATCCCGGCGACTTGGCACATAGCCTGCTGTCAAAATGAATCGGCGCTGTGCTTCTCGACTGGTAAAATACTGAATTGCTTTCCAAGCTTCTTCGGGATGTTGAGAAGATTTAGCAATCCCTAAACCCCAACCCCCTAAACAAGCTGCTCCCGTCTTACCAGGAGCGTGAACCATTGGTTTAATCGCTATTTTGCCCTGGATTGGCGAATTTTCTGCCTGGGCTAAAGGCCACGCATAAGGCCAACTGCGTAAAAATGCTACTTGACCACTTTGAAACAAGCGCCGGGTGTCTTCTTCTTGGTAAGTCGTGACTCCAGGAGGAGAAACGCCAACTCTTACGGTACTACGCAGAAACTCAATAGCTCGTAATGTTTCTGGTCGATCTAACCCAACTTCGAGAGTGTCGGGATTAACCCAGAAGCCACCAAAGCCATCGAGAACTTCTGCAAACATCGCCACAAGTCCTTCATATTGGCGACCCTGCCAAACATAGCCCCAATTCACCTGCTTTTTCTTTTGCAAGACTTGGGAAATTCGCATCAAATCATCAAATGTCTCTGGTGGTTGCAATCCTGCTTGTTTGATTAAATCTTCTCGGTAGTAGAGCATTCCCACATCGGAACGCACTGGAATGCGGTACAGTTTGTCTTGGTAACGTCCCCCTTCTACATCCTGGGATGAAAATGCTTCTAAGTCCTCTTTAGAAATGCGATCGCCTAAAGGTAGCAACCATCCAGCAGCAGCAAACTTGGATGTCCAGATGACATCCATATTGACCAGGTCATAAGGAGATTCACCTAAAATAAAAGATGAGGTATACAGGTCTTCGAGCAAATTTGTCGCATTTGGCCCTTCAACTAGGTTTATACGAATACCTGGGTTCTCAGCCTCGAAGTCTCTAATCAAACCCTGCCTCCAAGGTTCGGCATCAGGGGCAGTCATCAACAGATTGAGGGTAACTGGTTGTTGTGAGAGTGCTACCCAACTGAACAATATGATGCTCAAGAGGGTTGCCAAAAAAAACCCTATATGTAAATAACTTTGTTTTTGGATGAATTTTTGCAACTTGTTTATTGGCTTTCGGTACAACATTATCAATGTAGCGATCGCTTATGGTAATTATGAGAAAATGAAAACATAAAATATCTAACAAAACATTATTCTGTATTATTTTTTATCAAAACCCTTGAGCAATAAACAAGTAATTTAATAAATTTAACACCCATCTGGCTTACAAATAAGTAATTTGATTGCAAGATAAGTTAAATACGAATTACGAATTACGCCTTGCGGTACTAAGAATCTGGATTGATACATTTAAGATGCTCACAGCCAAAACCTTGAGTCATCATTGCAGATAGCTGTTGAGAAACTTGTTCATCAAAGTTGAGTTCCCGCATGATTTGGTCATAGCCTTGTCCCTGCGCTATTCGCTTTGCCATTTGCTCAAATTCTACCCAGTTCAAATCACTCTCAACAAATGCTTTAGCAAGGGTAATTACCAGTTCCTCATAATCATTATCTTCCAGTTTTGTCATCATTCGATGTTCAATTTGAAGCGAATCATCGAAGCAGTAATACCAGGATTTTGGTTGCTGATTAAGTACTCTTCGGAAAAAAGCTTGCTGTTTCGATCGATTAACAGCATGATCTGCCTCACTACATACCATTAAGATAGGGGCAGAAACACAACCTTCAGCCTTTTCTAAAACCTGATATCCCAATTCTAAAAATATCCGCAAAGCCTTGAGACAAAAACCTTTATAACCAAAATTACCCGATGCATCTTTGTTGAACCATTCAAAGTAAATAGGCAATATTTTGATAAGTTGATCGAATAGTGAATAGCGGCTACCCAAATAAGGCGTGAACAATAAGGTGCGGTCAATTTGCTCAGGATGCTCTAAAGCTAACCAAGCAGCTAAAGTTCCACCGGTTGATAATCCACCAATCACAACTTGTTGACCGAGGGTTTTTGCAATCTGCAACCATTTGATTACAAATTGTTGATAAATCTCAATATCTGTTGGCAGAGGTGGAGGATTTTGCAGCCCCCAGTTACCTGAGCGTCCATGACCGGGTTGTAAAGGAATTAAAAC
>NZ_JBGTFY010000167.1:0-30525 GCF_041747015.1 Nostoc sp. | reverse complement strand
CCCAATTTGCCCGGCGCTCGCCGACGAAAGTGCAAGGTTTTTGAACCTCTGGATGCTATAGTCTTGCACTTGCTTGGTGAAAAAATGCTCAAAACCCTTACCTAGACTATGTTTCACTTTTGTTCAGCAAGCCCTATATAGCTAGAATATCTCGGAAGCGTTGGTCTTCTGGTTCTTTAGGTTCATTGGCAAAATATTCACTCATAACCTCACCACTAATAAAGGCAAATAATGGCAAGGCATAATACTGGTCTAAATGCTGGCTGTTTTGCTCAAGTCGCTGTGTTTTCTGCACACCATCCTTCAGCTTTTTCACTAATTCTATAGCATCCTTGATTGCAAAACGTAAACTTTCTGGATAAGATTTACGATGACTAATTTGCTCCATATTTCGCCATAATTCTTCATTGGCGTAGTTTGCTATATCAGCCAGCCGCATTTGGTAAGTTTCCTCCAAGGTGTTATTAGCAATAGGGACTATCAGCAGACTACCACTAATATAACCCGGTTCAATTTTGCCAAAATCTAGTAACTTATCTAGGGTGTGATAATTTTGAGAAAAATCACTGTTAAAAGACTTCTGCAACGCTAAATAATTAGACTTAGTTGTATCTTTTACAACGAATCCTGCTTGTCCTAGTAGCTGTTCTAAATTTGTATAAACTTTTTCTAATAGAGAGTCGCTTCTATTTATTTGGTATTCTTTCTTCATCTGGTTGATGAGATTTGCCATCTGAGCCGAAAAGGTTTCACCAGCAGCTAATATAGATTTGCCACCTATGGGAATAATAATAAAATTATCCCGACCTATGCGGCCATAACCAAAAATTCTGGTCATTACAGAGGCTTTTAAAAGTAATAAAATATTTAATATATTCAGCACACTTTCCTGCAAAGATAGTTGCTGGTCATCTTGATAATAAACTAAACGTTCTGCTAAGTAAAAAACTAGCTCTTTATCCTGATTGTCTATTTTATCATCACCACGACCTCTGTAAATCACCTGAATTACTTCCATCAGGTTTTTCTCAATTTCAAATTTGGGAATTTCTACTAAGATGTGTTTTACCTTGGGAAAAGATAAACCCCGACTACCAGAAGCAGTCATAAAAACTACTTTTACGGATTCTTGAAATTTTTGT
Source organism: Nostoc sp. (assembly GCF_041747015.1). Lineage (GTDB taxonomy): Bacteria > Cyanobacteriota > Cyanobacteriia > Cyanobacteriales > Nostocaceae > Nostoc. The sequence goes on along the minus strand of NZ_JBGTFY010000167.1, from coordinate 29,383 downwards.
ATTTCTTGCTTCTCTTCCTCAGAGATATTTGCATGTATCTCTAGGTAATGAGTATACTTTTGAAATTCTCCCCGATGTTGTTTAATCTTCTCAATCAGTTCTGTTAATCTGCGTTTGTTTTGGATATAAACTATTACCTGTTCAACATCTGACCGATTTAAAAGGGCTTCGATATCTTTTAAAATCTCTTTTTGCAGACTTTCTTCTAAGTTGTAACCTTGGTTTAAACGCGCCTCCTCATTAAATTTAGATGACTCTATTAATATTTGATAATTAATGGATAAGTTACTAGCTGGGTAGGAGTTAGTATTAATTACAGTCGCTGGTAAACCCTTAAATTGCAATGGCTGGACTGAAAGAGGTTGACTGGTATCCGTAGCACGACGAAAATATATTTTTTCTGGTTCTGGTGATGTCTCAGCAAGGTGTTGAATTATAATATTTTTGTCAACAATAGAAGCATCAGCAACAATAACCTTAGTATTAAAACCATGCTGAGAATCCATTAATTCATATTTAGATATAATTTGATTAATTCCATCTAAAAACTCAACACCTCCAGTTATTTCATCTATCATGATGAATAAGTGTTTGATTTTCCCAGATATTTCTTGCATTCTATCGGAAAATACTTTGTTTTCTTTGGAATTATATGCATTTCTAAAAATTTTCTCAAAATGTTTTAATGTGTTACCAGTATCAGTTATCTTCAACGCTTGGATAGATGTAGTGGCGATAATATTATTTGATATTTGACTTTCTACAAGAGTAGATATAGCTTCACAAATACTATTTAAAACACCTTTAGTCTTTTGTCCAATATCTTGAATTTCGTTATCTGTTATTTGTTTGAGTCTGTCAGAACGCCATTTTTTTCGCTCCACATTTCTGCTATCAAGAAAGTTGACAGACTTTTCTATAAAATCTCCCTGACGTTGATTACAGGTGTATTGAACAGTGTAACGTCCAAAGTTATCTGAAATTAGGTTGCTATGGGTGTTGATGGCTAATAATCTGTCATCGCACAATTTTTCAGTATTTTTAACTTTAAATTTCTTGATTATATCCAGGTTAACTTGTTTTCGAGGACTGACGTAAAAGAAAAGAAAACCTTCGTCTATATGTTTGCAATCGGTGAGAAAATCAACGATTGCTGTAGTTTTACCAATTCCAGGATTTCCAGTTAAAAATATATAGGTATCCTGAGAAATCAAAGCTTTTTTAATCAGTTCAGCGTGTGCTTGTCTCAAATTTAGGGTTCCAGTTAACCCCAATTGATGCATCAATTCTGGAGAAACTTGTCCAACAGAGTTGATAAATCCGGTTATTTTCTCTGTGTGCCGAGGTAAAATGGTTATCTTATCAGCAGGAATTTCTAAAAGAGAATCAATAAATTGTTTACCACGCTCAAAACTACTATAGGCGCTGCGCTTAATTTGATTTAAAACCTGTTTGCGTGCTTCGGGAATTTCTTGAGGACTTGAGTCATGTTTATATATCTGATAACAGGTTTTCAAAATATCCAAGTTTTCTCTCTGGATAGATATTGCGCTGATTCCGCGATCGCTGTATCCTATAGAATTGAATACCACATCTGCTGTATCTGGAAAAATGGCAGTTTCTTTGATAAATTCATAGAAGCTATGGAGATAACAAGCAGCCTGAATTGACTTAGTACTTTCTTTATCTCTATACTTAAAAGCAGTAAAGTATGTCTTTAAGCCTTCTGAGAATTCTAAACCTAAAGATTCAGTATCAATAGTAAGATTAGAAAACACGCTTTTCGAGCGCAAATAACTAATATCCCGGATTAATAAACGCCGGATAATTTCTATATAGTCAAGGTTTTTAACATCCTCATTTAAATTAATAGAAAACACCGATAAATCAACACAAATAACCCGATACTGTCTGCGATGACGCAACAGAATTAAAGTATCGGCATTGAGAAACTCACCTTTCTTTTGATAACGACTAATATACTGAGAGGTATTGTCTAAGTTGTCAAATTGAGCTAACACTTCTTCAAACCATTGGAAATTATCTTTAGTGTCATAAGTACCAATACTGTTATCACCATTAAACCTACATTGGTAATATAAAATCTCGACATTTTGTAATTTGTGCGGCTTATCCCAACCTGTAGACTTGATGTATTCCTGAAAGAAATTTAAGCCACTCAAAAAACCCTTTTGGATGAAAAATGTACACCAATTACCAGCCATCTCTCTTTCTAGAGTGCTGATAACTTTATCAACCACTAGCCGTCGGATGTTAGCTAAATTTAGTTGTTGCAATTCTTGACGATATAAATCACCAAATTTATGCTTAATTTTGTTTTCTTCAATGTAAGCAAGAATGCCAATATTAAACCCCACTTCAAATAAACGTCCTAATTCTTCAGCTATTTTGGATTTCATGATGTTTACTGAATATATTTTTTAAATGCAGAGTAGCGCCAAGAGTTACTCTGCATTTAGCACATTTCTGACAAGAGTTAAAAATGCTAAAGAGTTAAATTCGCTCTTTCCTCGCATGTGATTGAACAAAGAAAGCTTACCAACAGATTTATCTCCAATCAAATTTTCGTAGGGGTCTAGTTTGATATGGATTTCTTTATCCGCTTTTTGGTAGCGAGAGAAGTGAAAGAAAGTCAAATACTGCAAGATATCATTTTTTAATAAACCAGGATAAATTAATCCTTTGCGAATATCTTCATCGTCCAGAATGTCTTTATAAATATTTAATAGGGTAGCGTAGGAAATAACACCTCTGTAGTATCTTTCTTCGTCTTTACCTACTTTCATTCCATTAAAAAGATTGAAAAATATAACAGATTGCTTGCTGGGATCTTCGACTAAAGTTGTCAGTTCTGCTGTATCTTGAATGTATAAAGAAGTTGCAGCATTTTTTGGGAGCATCACTGCATAGTATTTATCAAAAAACATTGGGTAAATTTTAATATCTTCACGTTGTGCTTTCAAAGACCTAATTATATTTTTTGACATAAAGAAGAGTCCATCATCTTCTTCAGTGTGTGTCATGTGTAATGTACTGGTATAAGGTGCTTTAGCAATATAGATAATGTGTTTATATCCCTGTTCATAAAGTTTGCTAACATTATCAATAATAGTGCTAGGTTCTGTAAACATTTGTTGGTGATCATAGTTCTCAGAAAAAGTTTTGGGTAACTGAAATTTAACAGTACCATTTTTCATTTGCACACCGATAATTTCTCCCATTAAGTTAGAAATTTTTTGAGAACTATTCCACTTGCTATCGCTTTCTCGACTGGAAACGATGATAATAGCTAGCTTGTCTAGTTGGGGAGATTGAGATGAAGTATTTAATCGAAATTTTTTAGGTAAAACAGAGTACAAGGAACTCATAACATTGGGAATTTTAAATGCCAAATCTTTAATATTAATTCCCTGGTCATTAGCACGATGTGTTTCGTTAAATAAATGAGACAATACACCAGACAAGGAGACTATAAACTTTTCTATCGGTGCGTCATCTTCTTTCTTTTTCAGATGTAGTCTTAAAATGGGTATGAATAATCTTGTTTGCTTCTCCAATAAGAGTTTGAGACAGATATAGGCAAGTAAGGCATAAGTAAATTTATAGACAAAAGCCTGATGAGATTCTAGTTTTTTATCTTCTAAGTGATAGGTAAATAATAGCAGGTGACGCATTTGGAAATGTTGAGTAAAAATTTCCAAACATCTTTTATCTTGTAGAGGCGCAAAAACTACTGGTAATGCACGGATAGCAGTTAAATCATACTCCATACTGAAGGTTTCTATATCATCAGTATCATAAAAGTGAATGTCAGTAATGGTGATATTAGCTGCTAGGGAACAAAGAGAATTTGTTTGTGTATTTGCTTTTCCAAGTGAGATGTATTTCAGAACTTGTTTGGAGTTTTCTCTCAGAACAGGTTTGAAAAATGTATTGTTATTAAAAATGTTACGCATATCCTCTTCAAGGATGCCATTTTTCACAGAAATATGTAATAGTTAATTTATGAACTTTCAGCAATTCTCGATTTTTAGGAGTTTTTTTATTAAAAGTTAAGCGTTGCTTTTGCAGGTTGTCATAAGAACTAAAAGGATAGGTAAAGTCTAAGCTAGATGTTTGACCTTTAAATGTTGACAAATCTACAATTAGTTTGTTAACAAATTCTTCTATTGAATTACTATTTTCTAGTGATGATTCTAATAGTTTGTACAATTTGAAGATTAATAATTGTTAATAGACGCGGTTTGGTAGGTCAATAATGATAAATCGCCGTCTGTAGAAGAATATTTATCTATCTTCCAGACAGCGATCGCAAAATACCCAACTTATTCACCCTACGCTAATGCCGCTACCTTCTCCACCAAGCCTTGAAACAACCTCAAGCCATCGCTATTTCCCAGCATCGCGTCTGACGCTCTTTCTGGGTGCGGCATCATCCCCAACACATTGCCCCGACGATCGCAAATCCCGGCAATGTTGTTCAGTGAACCGTTGGGATTCTCTCCTTGATAGCGGAACACTACTTGTCCGTTATCTTCAATTTCTGCGAGAGTGGCTGCATCAGCGTAGAACAGTCCCTCTCCGTGGGCAATGGGCAAAGTGATAACTTCACTATTGGTATAAGCTTGCGTCCAAGGGAGATTCGTACGCTCAACTTTCAAGGGGACGCGATCGCAGATAAAATGTAAATCCCGGTTTCTAGTCAACACCCCTGGTAAAAGTCCAGCTTCAGTTAATACCTGAAAACCGTTGCAAATACCGAGGACAAGCTTACCTTTTTGGGCGTGTTCAATAACCTGCTGCATCACGGGTGAAAAACGGGCGATCGCACCGCAACGTAAATAATCCCCGTAACTAAAGCCACCAGGGATAATAACGACATCCAAATCAGCAATATCTGTTTCTTGATGCCAAACCATGCGAGTTGGTTGTAAGAGCAAATCTCTGGTTACATAAGCAACATCGCGATCGCAATTAGAACCTGGAAAAACAACAACACCAAATTTTGTCATTTGTCATTTGTCATTTAGTTAATGGGAGTAGGGAGTAGGGACTAGGAAAGAAGCAGGGAGCAGGGGAGAAGATTTTTCCCCTCCGCCCAATGCCCAATCTCTAAAAGACTCCCGTCTGGGTTTCAACCTCAATCAAATCAAAGCGGTAATTTTCAATTACGGGATTTGCTAGCATTTGGTCACAAATGTTAGCAAGGTCTTGACGCGCTTTTTTTTCCTCAGTCGTGGTGATGGTCAGCTCAATGTACTTACCAATCCGCACCTGGTCAACGTTATCGTATCCCAATTGCTGAAGACTGGATTGTACAGCCACACCAGCGGGGTCTAAGACTGAAGGACGAAGGGTCACGAAAATTTTGGCTAGATACTTGGTTTGCACGGGCTTTTGCTGAATGCTGCGATCGCTATACTATAACTTTCTGTTCCAATTGAGTGAAAATAAGATTACGAAGCCGTTAAAGTTAATTGATCAATTAGCCCGTCTAACAGCTTCAACTACAGTGGCATATTTAAATAATTGTCTATGAGAGCCATACGCACCCGCAGTCAAGAGCGTATTTTCAACTTACTGCAAACAATCAAAAAAGGCATTTCTGCTCAGGATATTTACGTAGAACTACGTAATACCAATCAGAGTATGGGTTTAGCGACAGTTTACCGCTCCCTAGAAGCTTTAAAACTGGAAGGCATAGTACAAGTGCGGAATTTAGCTAATGGTGAAGCCCTTTATAGCCTAGCGCAGCAAGATAAACACCACCTTACTTGCTTGCAGTGCGGTGTCTCAATCCTGATTAATCAATGCCCGGTTCATGACCTAGAAGACCAGTTAGAATCCAGCCATAAGTTTAAAGTTTTTTATCACACCTTAGAGTTTTTTGGGTTGTGCAGCCAATGCCAGATAAATCAAGCTACTGGGATTGATCAATAACAATTAATTCGTAATTCGTAATGACGGTAGCCAGTCCGCGTACTCTCAAGCTCCGCGCAGCGTCTGTCTGCGACACGCTACGCGAACGTAGAGAGCGTTATTACAAATTATTTTAATGCTTTATTCAAATAAAACTCAACCAACTAAATACGTCTGCAACTGTTAATTGCCAATTTTCCAAAACACTTAAAACGGGTAAAACATCTTGCTTTTCTTTTAATTCTGGTAATTTATTTGGTTCAAAAATCATGATTGACTCATCCTTAGAATCGAGCAACCAACCTAGCTTTGCTCCATTTTGGATAGAAAATGTAATTTTGCGGATAACTCGGTTTGGTGATTGTTCTGGTGAGAGAATTTCAATTATCCAATCTGGGGGAATTTCAAATTTATTTGTAATTCTTCCATTAGGAAGCAATGGAATTTTTTGCCATTCAAAAACTGCAATATCTGGTACTATTGAACGACCTTGAAATGTACAGCGTAATTCAGGAAAGGCATAAGCAATTTTTTGTGGTTTTGTAACTTGATTTATGGCAGAAGCTAATTCAATTTGTAACGTACTGTGTTCTCCTTGCGGCATAGGTTTTTGGGATATTTGTCCGTTAAAATACTCGCTTGCTGGCTTGGTTTCTGGTAGTTTTAAGAACTCTTCTACACTTAATGCTGTGGTTGGCTGAATAGATAATGTCATAACTTACAAATTATCAAAACTTAATTATTTTATCAAAGCTACCTTGAATCCTGATTTATCCACCACTTTGCTCTCTAAATATATTTTATATTTGTGTTATTAATTCTGTTTAAGTATTTATTCACTTGATTTAACGCCCCCTTAGCATTGAATTAATGTCTTTGATTTAAACTTATTTCTGCCCTAATTTACTTACTGCGGCATGGAATGTAAAGATGTCTAAATCTAAATGGCAACGTAAGTTACTTACAATACTAAGTGCAGTTGGCGCTCTTTTTAAGCGTGAAAAAAAGCGGAAACAACCAGCGATTGCCCAAGGGGCAGCGCCAAAGGCGATCGCAAATAGAACTAGCAGAATTAAATCAATAAAGAAAAGAGGCATACTTTGGACTGCCCTTCTGTCTGCTTTGGTTGTCCTGGTTGCAGGCAGTATAGTATCCGAAGCAGGTGCGATTTTCCCCCAGTCTATATCTAAGGTGGGACGCCAACCCAATGGCTCTGTGTTAGTAAACACGGGTCAATTCATTATCCCTGCGGGTAAGCAGATTGAGTTTAACGGTCGTCCTGTGGCTGTTACCCTCAGTCCCAATGGTAAGACCGCTGCCTTTTTAAACGGCGTGGGTAGCAGTCAAGGCCAGTTCATCGTTTTGGTAGACCTGTCTACGGGTAAACTCAAGCAGGAGTTTAATCCGGCTAACGGTGGCGCTTCCTTTGATGGCATTGCCTACTCCAAGGATGGCAGAAAATTGTTTGCCTCCGATGCTAGCGGGAAGTTAGTTATTGCTAATGTTGCTGCTGATGGCACGCTTTCACTAGATGCGTCTGTAACTCTACCAGACAACAAATCTTACCCTGGTGGTCTAGCACTCTCCGAAGACGGGCAAACACTCTACATCGCCTTCAGCGGCAAAAACAGTCTTGGCGTTTTCAACCTAGCATCTCGTCAACTGGTAAATGAAATTCCCGTTGGGAATGCTCCCCACGCAGTACTAATTGCTGGTCAAAAAGCCTATGTGAGTAACCAAGGTGGGCGTAAGGCAGTTCAGGGAGACTTCACGAATGACTCCTACGGAACGCCGATTGTTGCTGACCGCGAGACTGGGGGTTCTATTACGGGTACTGTCTCGGTAGTGGATTTGCGTACTCAAACCAAAGTGCAAGATATTACAGTGGGTCTGCAACCAACTGGCTTGATGCAGCACCAAAAGTATCTGTTTGTAGCGAATACTCACAGTGATAGTGTCTCAGTAATTGATACGAACACAAATAAAGTAGTCCAAACGATTGAAATTCAACCGTTTGGGGGTGATGTTCCCGCTGGTAGTATGCCAAATTCATTGGCGATGGTGGAGGATCGGTTGTTTGTCAGTTTGGGGACAACCAATGCGATCGCTGTTTTTAATTGGAAAGGCATAGATCAATCTGCCCAGTTACGGGGACTCATTCCAACAGGCTGGTATCCTGGCGCTTTGGCAGTGGATCGCGATCGCAAACAACTTGTCGTTGCTAACGTCAAAGGGGTTGGCTCCTTGGGGCCTAACTATAGCTTAACCCTTGGGGGTATCCGCACGATAGGTAAAAGCACTTACGCCTACCTGGGTAGTACTTCGCTGATTCCTTATCCCAACCCACGAGATTTGCCTTACTCCAGTGCCCAAGTACGCCAAAACAATAGCTTACTCAAAGATCGGATTTCTAATAAACCCGGCTCACCAAATGCAGTCCCACGATCAATTCCCCGGCGAATTGGCGATCCTTCACCGATTAAGCACGTTGTCTACATCATTAAAGAAAATCGCACCTACGATCAGGTGTTTGCGGATGACCCCCGTGGCAATGGTGATCCCAATCTGCTCTTATTTGGCGAAGCGGTAACGCCCAACCTCCACGCCTTGACCAAGCAATTTCCACTACTGGATAACTTCTACGATAGTGGCGTTCTCTCTGCCGACGGACACCAGTGGAGTGTGCAAGGAATTGCTCCCGATTATATTGAAAAGGCATTTGGTAACTTCTTCCGCAGCTATCCATTTAATGGTGGCGATAGTTTGGCTTACGTGCCTACAGGATTCCTGTGGGATAATGCACTCAAGTATGGCAAGAGTGTACGTGTCTATGGTGAGTACGCCAACCAATTGCTCCTAGCGAAGGGGGCGACGGGTGAATTTGGTAACTGGATTGACTGGTATAGAGATGCATTAATTTTAGAAGGCAAGCAGACAGGTAATCTCCATCTGGCGATCGGAACTTACCAAACCAAGTCTGATGTGCCTTCCCTCGATCGCCTTTTGGTGCGGAACTTTCCCAACTACACTAACCAAATTCCTGACATTTATCGTGCTGATATTTTCCTGAAAGAGTTTACACAAGCTCCTAAAGGCACTTGTGGGCTGGCAGATTTGACAGTGATGGCGCTCAACACCGACCACACCTCCGGCACCTCTGCCAATTCCCCTACCCCTCGCGCCCAGGTAGCAGATAATGACCTAGCTGTCGGTCGCATCGTCGATGCTATCAGCCACAGCCCTTGCTGGAAGAAAAGCGCCATATTTATTGTGGAAGACGATTCCCAGAATGGTGTTGACCACATAGACGGGCATCGCACAGAGGCACTAGTGATCAGTCCCTATGCTAAACGTAGTGTAGTTGATAGCACCTATTACACCCAGGTAGATATGCGACGGACGATCGAACAAATCCTGGGGCTACCGCCGACCAATCAGATGACACTGATTGCTACACCGATGTACAACGCCTTTACTGACAAGCCCGACTTTACTCCCTTTAATGCAGTATCTAACAAGATTGCCCTTGATGAACTCAATCCGGGGTCTACCACTGCTATGAGTAATGTACAAAAAGCTTGGTTTGAGGCATCAACACAGATGTTTAACAAGCAAGGGCTCGTTCCCGATGAACAGGATGAGAACTTGCTCAATCGGGCGATTTGGTACGGGACAAGAGGCTTTAATAAGCCCTATCCTGGTGATGCAAAAGTGCTGCTCCCAGAGGAAGTTACTAAGATAGCGGCTAACAAGTAATTGGAATTGCACCTTAGTAGACATTGAACCGAGAACCGGATAATTTCCGGCAAGATGCTCTGAAAAACTCCATCCTGTCTGTATTGGAAAATTTGCTCCACCAGAGTCAAAAAAGCCTTTATTAGCAACTAAAAACCAAGCCTTTGGAACGCATCTTGCAGGTTTTTATAAATATCTCAGTGCAATGTCGCTAAGGAATCAATAACCTACTTGCAATTTCCTGGTCAAGGATGTATCGACCGCAGACGTTATCACTTACGCCTAATGTTCTGTCAAGCCTAGAGAAATCCCTTTCTACAAACCTTGCATTAATTAAGTAACAAGAGGAATAACATCAATGATAAATACCAAGAACTTTACTAAGAAGCTTGTAAAGACTACAACTTTAACAGCTTTCGTTGCCTGTTCCTTGGGAGCAGGAATAGCCAATGCTTCGATTATTAGTTTTAGCTCCTTGTCAGGTAATAATTTTGATTCTTTTACTGGAACTACTGAAGGTAACTTCACAGTTACTCCGACTGAAGGTGATTGGTTTGAAGGACAAGTGTTTGGAAATCCTACCCCCTCTATTTTTACAATCCCTATTTCCCAGCTAACAACGTCTTCAATCAATGTTACTGAGAATACAAATAAATTGTTTACTTTCGCTAGTGTCGATCTCACTAGTAATGCTGCAAGAGGAGGTGAATTTTCTATCCAAGGTTTCTTGAACAGTCAGTTGGTGCTATCTACTACTGGTACAATTGATTTGAATAATTCGTTCACAACGATTCTGAGTACCGATTCACAGCAAATCTTGGACTCGCTGCAAATCATTCTCACCCCAGCCCTAGAGGTATCATCTCTGAACGTAGACAATATTAATGTTACTACAGCAGTCCCAGAGCCTTCCAACTCCGGCTTGCTTTTCGGTCTGGGTATACTTAGTACTTTAGCTTTGCGTAGGAAGAAGCTAGCGAATACAGTCAAGGCATAGTCAATAAGTCAAACTACTAGTATTTACGCCAACCTGTACTAGGATTTTGGTAATAACAGAAGTTAAACTCAGCAGAGCAGTGACCCACTCTGCTGAACTTTAGAACGGAATATCATCCGGATCTGGTTCTTCCTGTTTCACTGCTGGATAAGTGGGCTGCTCATAATTTATAGGTTGGGGTATGGGTTCGTAACTTGTCGCTTGGGGAGTAACGCCAACATGATTTGTCACTGGAGTAGGTGCGGGGCGTGACGACTCGTAACTGGGAACGTCTTTCGCCTGGGAAGATGCAACTCCTGAGGATGGTTGTCGCACAGAAGTTTCTGTAACTGACGGAGTTATAGTTGCTGATGGTGAAAAATCAGTATTAAAACTACCTCCAACAGATTGAATTTGTTGCACTGTTAATTCAGCGCGTTTTTCTTTAAAACCTTCTGGACGCTCAATAGTATTCATACTTAAACGTCCTACCAAGATGACGCGATCGCCTTGATGGTAGTTTTGTTGAATTTCTGTTGCTAAATTACCCCAGCCGACAACTTTCAGGGTGGCTGGCGGATCTTCTGGTTTCTGGGAATTCGGAAACTGCACAATCATTTCCGTGACTCCTAAATTATCCGCTGTATAGCGGAGTTGCGGGTCTTGAATAATTTCCGCCATCAAAACGCAACTGTTCATTAAAATTCCTCCTAACTGCAAAAATTACTGATTGAAAAAGAGGGATTTTCTATGTAGTCCCAATCAATATCTAGTTTTAATAATGCCTGAATAAATATCCTACATCTACTCTTAGTTTTTAGTTATTTCTAGCATAAAAGCCAAGCGTAGGCGTAGCCCGTCGTAGACATCGCTTTGAACAGCATTTAATATACTGCTTGCCAGCTTCGCTTGACTACAATGAGCATTCAATTCTGCAAGTAGTATAATTGTACCATCAATTCATTTACAATGAGCAGGTTTAGCGCTTAGGTCTGGGAAAAGATTTTTAGGTACATCGGTAGTCATTACAACACCTCCTGACAGCCTTAAACTCAGAGTAGTTTGCTTTTTGTCGTACCAGCTATTTTTTTAACTTTTCGTATTTACAGATTCCTAATCAGATGAGGTACATCATAGCCCCCTCTCGAAGAGCGGGGAGGGGTTCTTGTACCTCACTCAACCGAGAACCGCTATATATTATGATGGTCGCTAAACTCTCATTTGTCCTTTGTCATTAGTTATTAGTGGGACTTAAACATTCTTGAGGGAGAAATCAGCCTCAAACCCATGCAGGGTAAGGGAAATACACCAAATGCTCAAAAATGGCGGAAACCCAGATATGTCAATAAACCAAGCAAAATCTTTCTGTATAGAGATTTGAGGCTCTTTTCTGGGTGTTTTTTGTCTAAGTTCTATTATTGATTTTCTCTCAATGCCCAATGACAATAATTAACAGTTGTGTCCCAAGTTGTTTTAGAAAACGTTTATAAAAGTTTTTCCCCGCGTAAAGGGGAAAATGTTATCTCACAAACCGAACTCCCACTCAAGTCTAGGGAGAAAACTGATGCAGTACGAGAACGTGCAGAAAGTGTCAATGTTTTGCGGCGGATTAACCTAACGATCGCAGATGGCGAATTTATGGTATTGGTAGGCCCTTCTGGTTGTGGTAAAAGCACTCTGCTGCGGTTAATTGCCGGGTTAGAAGTCATGACTGGAGGCAATATCTGGGTAGGCGATCGCTTGATCAATGACCTACCACCGAAGGAACGCGATATCGCAATGGTGTTTCAAAATTACGCCCTCTATCCCCACATGACGGTGTACGACAACATCGCCTTTGGGTTACGCCGCAGGGAAAGCAGAGGAGAAAATACTCCCTCATCTCCATATCTTCGGACGTGGGCGGAAAATCTTTTTGTGGGGGCGACAAAAAAGTTACCTAAAGGACTGCGCTACATTTCTGATCAAGAAAGGAGTGTGGATGAGCAGGTACGTAGTGTTGCCCAACTGTTGCAAATCGAAACATTGCTGAATCGCCTACCTAAACAGCTATCTGGGGGACAAAGACAACGAGTTGCACTGGGACGAGCGATCGCGCGTGACCCTCAAGTGTTTTTAATGGATGAACCGCTTTCTAACTTAGATGCCAAACTGCGAGCAGAAACCCGCGCCCAAATTGTCAAATTGCAGCGCCAATTGGGGACAACAACAATTTACGTTACCCACGATCAAACAGAAGCGATGACAATGGGCGATCGCATTGCAATTATGTCTGAGGGTAAAATTCAGCAAGTTGCTTCTCCTTTAGAACTTTACAACCGCCCTGCCAACCTTTTTGTCGCAGAGTTCATTGGTTCACCACCAATGAATTTTATTCCTGTGGAATTTCATGCGCCTCTATTGATTACTCATTCCCAGTTTCGTCTTACCCTCCCAGAAGTCTGGGGAAATACCCTAAAAAAATATGATGGACAAACTCTAATTTTAGGCATTCGTCCAGAACACTTGAACTTGAGTATGCCTGCCCCCAAAAATCTATCAGTACAAGTAGATTTGGTAGAGAACCTTGGCAATGATTCCTTTCTCGCCGTTAGGATTGCCGAACCTGGATCTCAACTTACTACTACAGGCAATTACCTACAAGTGCGAATACTACCAGACCGATTTGTACAAGTTGGTGAGCAACTTTGGTTATCTCTAACCCCAGAAAAAATTCACTTTTTTGACCCAAAAACTGAGCTAGCGATATTTCCCTGATCGCAATACCAGATCATGATAAAAGTAATGGCGTTGCTGAATGAAGGGATGAAATGTTAGGTATTGAAATCTAAAACTCCTTATCCTCTCTGCGTCTCTGCGCCTCTGCATGAAAAAAATCATCCCGCATTTATGCAACGCCAAAATAATTAATCTTCCTCATCACCAAAATCAGGTTCAATACCAAGTGTGCGTAGCTGCTCTGCTAAACGTTCAGCCCGTCGCCTTTCTCGTTGACCTATTTGTTTCTCTCGCTCTTCAGGAGTGAGTATCCAGTTACCCAGATGATCATACCAACGTAACCATTGGCGATCGCAACCCTGATAAACACCTTGCCAGAGTCCTAAACCGAGCCGGATGTCATTTATCCAGATACGGGATTGGGGTAAATCTAACTCTGCATACCTACTTCCTGCCAACTGAAAAAATAGCAAGTGGTCAGTGTAGCGGTCAAACACTATATAATAAGGCACTCTCAAAATTTGTTCGTAGACTTCCCACTTAGTCGGTGGTTGATTAGCGTCCCGCAAAGTTTGCCCCAAGTCTTCTTTTTCTGTTCCTGGTGAGAGCAGTTCTAGCACCACAAAGGGGTTAACACCTTCTTGCCAAGTTACATAGCTCAGGCGCAGTTCTTTCTGCTCATACAATCTCGGTACACCCAAAACGGCAAACCAGTCGGGGCGTTTATACCACAGAGGATGACGCACATCGTAGTAAAGATTCAAATCCGTGGCGACAAATACCTGATCTTCTGAGTAGTTGCTAGGGGAAAAAGTTTCTCTTAATAGCTGGGGTTGTAAGAGGTGATATTCGTCAGGCAAACCGGGTTCCTCAGGATATTCGCTGGGTAGGTCATACATTGTGGGCAGGAATTTCTTGGGAGAACGCGGCGGGTCGGTTTGATACATGATGTTGAGCTTCTTAATGTCAACCTGATATTCTTTTCGCAAGAGCCTAAATCATAACATTCCCAACTTCTATAAAAAGTCGGGAATCTGAGCCAAACCTCTGATTATTTTGCACCTAAATGATATCTTTCCTTTAACGGGTGGGTATTATAGGTTTACTTTGCTAACAACATCTTTATAAATTTGCCTTAAAGTAAAATACATTTCCGCAAATTTACCGTGAAGTTAGTTTTTGTTATTTATCAAACTTGATTGAAATAATTTTCAAAAAATCAGTATTTACCGGATAAGATGAACAATTCATAAATGATATAACTTTAGTAAATTGTCTTTTGTTGCAGCTACTTTATTTGGAAGTTAGTAAAACAAGATGCAGTAGTCATATAAATATAGTTTCATCTTTTGCCTACAAAATTAATTTCTAGGCACAGTTACCAATTTTGATAAAAAATCAAAAACCCACTATAAACCACTTGACAGGGAAGCAGTTATGTCTCGAAAACGTCAGCCAGTCAAGGCAATTCAAAAAACCTTAAAACAAATTAGCAAGCAGTTTTTATCTGCAATTAACAAACAAATCACCTGGCTACTGCGGACTATTTTTCTCACAAAGAAAAGACGCGGTTCAGTAAATGCTGGGTTTGTGTTGCCAACAGTGGCGATGGTAACTTTGGTAGTCGTGCTGTTAACAACTGCGATTTTGTTTCGGTCTTTTGAGCGTTCTAAAAATGCCAGTAATGTCCGGGTGAATGAGGCTGTGCTTAACGCTGCTACCCCAGCGATTGATCGGGCTAGAGCAAAAATAGATACACTACTCGTAGACCCAACACTACCACGAGGAACTCCCTCTGATAGCGCCTTATATGATGCTATTAAAAAAGACAAATATAGGTTGGGTGATGAGACTCGCCTGAAGTTGGCTTTTGAACTTCCTTTAAATCCTGACGGCACTGCTAATACTGCGGGTATTCAAAATCCAATCAGCACCACATTAATAGAGTATGACGAAACATTAAAAACAGCTTGGAAATATGGCGTTGACACAGACAATAACGGCAAAAAAGACACCTTTACTCTCTATGGAATCTACTTCCGTACACCACCTAGAAACAGCACAGGGGAGTTTACTCGTGAAAGAAAAGCCCTAGAAGCTAGAACTCCACCAATGGATAGTAGCTCAAACTCAAGCTGTGGTAGTGGTGGTGCAAGTGGTTTCGCTAGCTTAGTGGGCAACTCCAGTTGGTATAAGTTAAACAGTGGCAATCTGGGTAAAAGTTTCTTTGTTTATACCGTTAACGTGCCAATTACTAACTTAGGCAGCCTAAGTGCAACAGAATACGAACCATACAAAGGAAACAAAAGCGTTGTCGCGCTAGAATTTCAGCAAGACCGCACTCGCGTTCCTCTAGCAAATAACGCTGTTTTCTTTGAGAACGATCTAGAAGTCATAGTAGGTAGTACAACGTTGTTGCTGAATGGAAGAATTCACACAAATGGCAACCTCCTAGTAGCGGTTATTAACAATGGCGGTAATATAACTTTCCGGCAAGTTAGCAGCAAAACATCCTGTTTCTACAATGAAGAAAATGGGCAGATTACTGTCGGAGGCAATGTAGGAAATGGTAGCCTCTCTCAAACTGGCACTCAAGATGTAACCGTTGACCTTTACAAAGGTTCGGGTAACAACATTTCCACAGATTCCATTAACGCCACCAAAAAATCTACTGACTCTGCTGGCGGTGGCAGTATCGGATTTAACGATGCAGCACTCAACAAACGTATTGCTGCGATGAAGACTACTGCGATCGCTTCATGCACAGTTTGCAATGCCACAGCTACAACTACTGGTAGTGCTCTCAAAGCTGCTGTTAACGCTAGTGGTTATCCAAGCGATGTGAAAACTAACGTCACAGCTAAAGTACAGGATAGCGATGATATTACCACAGCCAAAAATATCCTCTACGACGAAATACAAATTTATCTGCAAAATCGAACCCGTCGAGTCCCTTTTGGAGAAGAAGCAGACGCCACAGGAGGAAACCAAACAACTTCATATACCGCTATTGGTGCCAGTTTAGATCCTCAAGCAACCTGGAGACAGCCACTAAACAGCAGTAATCAGTTTACTAGTGCAACAGGTATCACTTTGAATACTTCTCAGCTAGAGGCGACATATCCAGATTTACAAAAGAAAGAAGGCGTTCAGACCAGATTAGGCGATCGCGTTTTTGTAGGTAACAACTTGCCCGCTACATGGCTACAAGGCACCCAATATGTTGGCTCAGAAACTAACCAGTTAATTACCACTAGCGCTGGTGCTGCTGTTAACTGGACTAAACCAACTTCAGGTGTTCAGCAAAGATGGCGTAATACTCAAATACAAGCTGTTACAGACCTGGGTCTATCAGACCGAAATGGTTTTTGGGAAGAAAATGCCGCAGCAAATCCCATCAACGATGTAGATAGTGTCGGTGGAGTAAGAATTATTACAGGTGCGGGTATCTACGTTGATGATCCTGATATTGACGGCACAACAATTGGCGCATCCTATGATCGTCCAACTAAGACTTTTTTACTAAATCCACCAGATCCCACGCCACTTGACACTACTGATATTCCTGTTTGGCCTGACACAATGCCGATGTCAAGCCCTGGTGAGCCTAATAAAACAGGCGACCTACTAATGCGAGCCACCGCTGTTTACCACTACAAAGTAGACTATGGCACCGATCAAGAACCGATCGCTTGCGTAAGTAGCTACTATGATCCTAGTTATAAATACTCCTTTGATACTAACGGTAACGGTACTATTGAAGCGACCGAAAACTTTGATTCAACTAAGAATAAAGTTAGTATTGGTACCACTGCTTGGAATGTTGCTGCCAATGGTAAATCTAATAACGGCATTGTTTACGCTTTTCCTGGAAGGAGTACCTTTACTGCTAATAAAACTCTTCTCCAACGACAAGCTAAGTTAATATTTCCTAATGGGCGTTTGGTTAATGAACCCTTAAAAAATGCCTTAACAAAAATTGCTACTGGCACTACAGTACCCGCACCCAGTACTGGCTTCCAGCTAAATGATTATTCAGCAATTGACACAGCGCTTTGTGCTATTTCAATTCTGAGTGATGAAACCACTTTTGTTGCTACTCCTGCTAATCAGCCTGCTCATGGTGCCATCAAAGAAGCATCTTTTCTAGATGCCAGAGAAGCCAAGCAGATTAGTAAGGTAACAAGCGCAGCAGGTGCCACACCAATTGTCCTATCAAACACATACAACTTAGACTTAGAACAGCGCCAACCCTTAGAAGTTCGGGTAACTGAAATTAATTTAGGTTCACTAGCTAGCACGGCAATAGGGACAACCGAGTATTTATTGCCTTATAGCGGCATTATTTACGCCTCTAGGGATGATGCCTTGCGCGATGCGAGTGTGCCATACGTTGCAAATGATTTAGCAAGTATATCTAACTCAGAGTTACTCAGCCCGACTGATTTTGTACTTGACCCCACTCGCCGACCAAACGGCATCCGCCTAATTAATGGGGAAACTTTGGCAAGAAACGGTAGCACTGGTGGTAATGCTTACAATCCTAAAGAAAAGGGTTTGATTCTGGTAACAAATTTACCAGCATACATAAAAGGTCAATTCAACTTACACCAAGCAACTGTAGGTAGCGGTGCGGAAATTGAAGAATTTACAGAAAAAGAGCCAGCTACTAATTTTTATGCTCGCAGTACTGCCAATACTAAATTTGCTTGTCGTATAAATAGAACAGGCTGTTCCAGTACAGCAGGTCAAGGTGACTTTTGGAGACCAGCAACGATTATTGCCGATTCCATGACTTTGCTCTCTGGGTCATCGGCAACTGTGGGCTTTAAAGATGGTGTGCGTAGTGAAGGCGATTATGACCTGAACAATAATACTGGAGTGCCATTTAGTACTGCTAATACAAATCTTCTGAAAAATGGCTTTGCGGAAAATAACTTTGTTACCAGCACTGATTGGTGGTCAAGCACGAATAATAATTATCCCAAAACGAGTTTAGGCTCTTACACAATGAATGGAGTGACACCCATTCAGCGACGAGTTAATACATACCCTATGTACGTCATGGAAATGTGCCGTAAGTTGCCAGTTTCAGAGTGTCAATCTAGTGATTGGGCGGTCGGGTTTGACATAAACGGTGATGGTGCTTTAAGTTCCACCTTACAAAATTACACCGTAGGAGCTAACACTGTATCACTCATTGAAAGAGATATTAAGGGGTATCAGTTGGGACAAGCCTTAGCTTTTTCTCCTACTTACTCTGCATCTGTTCTTACTAATTGGGACACAGCATTCGGAACATCTCCTAATAGCAAGAGTATTAGACAAAGACTTGGGGCTGGCGATACGGCTACACAAGCTCTGGAGTCCGCAGATCAAAGGTATCCTCGTCGTGTTGCCTTTGCGCGTTACGGTAATGGTGTAACAGGCCGCATCAATAACGAACTAGTCGCTACAAACGCCACTGCACCTCTTCTTTACAGACCTTTGGGAATAGGTTGTCCTTTGGATACTGCTGCTACTGGTACTACTGCTACTAGTTATACTTATACCAATGGATGTACTTACGGTGGAACAACAGCAGGTACTAACTACGGTCAAACAGGAAGTAGCGCTCTCTGGTTTAGAACAACAACTTCTACTAGCAATCCTACTCTTAATCCAGCTGCTAACGAAAGTTACGGTAACGGCAATTCCCTATTTTACTATCCCCTTCAGGTTGATGCGAACGCTGATAGTATTATTGATCCGGATGGTCAGCCGCTCGTAGTCCCAGTTTTGCAGATTCATAGGTCAAACAATGACTCTGGCATCAGGGGTGACACATCAACAGAAGACGAATTTAGAGATAGATGGATACAACAAGCCCAGTCTGGCATTACAACATTTAATGCAACGTTTGTATTAGGAAATAGCCCCAGTAGATCAGCAGAAACGTCAGCAGGTTTGCAAAACTTCGTAAGATTTTTGGAAAGCTGGAATGGTGTAACAGCCAAAATCAGTGGCAGCTTTATTCAATTGAAGCGAAGTAACTTCTCTACAGGCCCAATTTCACCTCTTTTCGCTGCAAGAGCAACAAACTCAGGAAACAATGCAACTCCTACCAATAATCTCAGCCTTTTTAGCTATGAACTAGACAGTTATCCAACCCCGAACGACTCAGGTTTGTTACCTGTCTACGCCGCACCGACTAGAAACTGGGGGTTTGATGTCGGGTTGTTGTCAGAGCAACCAGACCTTTTTGCCCAAAGGTTCACCGTACCTCCAACAGGTCGCCCGAATGAGTTCTTTAGAGAAGTTGGTCGAGATGATACCTGGGTGAAAACATTGCTCTGTGCGGGTGAAGCTAATAACCAGACAGGTATACCAGCACCAGTAGTCCCACCAGCAACACCAGTCGCAGTAACTTATGCAAATGCAGTTCCTAGTGAATATCGTCCAAGTGGCTGTCCAACCATACCAGATAACTAGGTTTAATGAAATATTAGGTAAATTGCCATGATGATAGGGAAACAAGCTAAGAAAAAAAGGTTACAGGCAGCTAGATCGTACCTACGATCTAGCGAAGGGGGTTTCACGATTATTGAATCTTTGGTAGCGATACTTGTGGTTGCCATTTTGTTAGTAGCGATCGCGCCAGTTCTTTCCCTGTCAGTGGCAACTCGTGTACAATCCCGACGGATAGAATTAGCCACACAAGCTGCCAAATCATACATTGATGCGGTGAAGACTAAGAAAATAGCAGCCCCTGTAGAGACTGGTGCTACTACCACCCTAACAGCATACAGCGCTCCCACATCTACGGGAACTCTAACTTGTACAGCAAACTCTTACTGCACAGTTCCAACCGGATCATCTTTGTACTGTATAGATTTTGATAGTACTAATAGCTGTGAAAACACTAGTACTACAGACATGGTTATACAGGGTTTTCGCTACAACCTAGCTAATAGCAATAGTAATGATGCTACCAAGGGATATGCTTTAGGTGTGCGGGTTTACAGAGCTGATGCTTTTGCTCTCAGCACCACTCTCTCTAGAAACAATGAGTCGGGTGATTACAAAAAAGTGACACAAGCTACTTTTACCGGAGGTACAGGTCAGCGCAAAGCACCTTTGGTAGAAATGATAACAGATATCAACGACACTGTACCTAAATATAGTGATCTTTGCGCCCGTATTAAAGGGCCAGATCCAACTAATACTCCGAACGATGTTGGTTGCACTAATTGAATCTTGATTGTTAAATATCTCTCAATAAAAGGGAACCCGCAGCATGATAAGTTCACTGAAATTTATCCTGAGTACTCAATTAAAACGCTCTGGAATAAATAAGACAATTAGCGGCTTTACCCTGATTGAGCTGCTAGTAGCTATGGTGATGGCAGTACTAATCATAACGCCTTTAATGGGCTTTATGATTAGTATTCTCGATGGCGATCGCAAAGAACAAGCCAAGGCAACTTCTGAGCAAGAAATTCAAGCAGCACTAGATTATATTGCTCGTGACTTACAGCAAGCGGTTTACATCTATGATGCTGATGGTGTTACCAGAATCACAAATACTACTATTAGTAGTTCAGGAATTAAAGACCAAATACCACCAGTCAAATCTGCTTCTAGCTGTAGCCCTACTAGCGGTAGCAGTCCGAGTGTTTGCACACCAATACTTGTTTTTTGGAAACGTGAGCTTATAGCTGACAGTGTTGGCATTACCGCCAGTACTCAGACTGGTGCCATAACTACAGATACAGATGATGGCTTTGCTTATTCATTGGTAGCATACTACTTAATCACAAATCCAAATCAGGACAACCCTACTTGGTCTCAAGCAGCACGAATTGGCAGGTTTCAACTTCGAGGACCAGTGAACGCAACTAATGCTAATACAACAGGAAGTACAAGTAATCCTGGATTTAATCCACCACCACTAGATAAGACTGGTGCTGCGCTCAAAGAAAAGATGAATCAATGGCAGGCTGCATCAGCCAATTATACTAATCAAGTCGTGACTTTGGTTGATTACATTGACATTAGCACCACTGCACCTAGCTGCTCTAATCCAAACCTTGTACCCAGCACTTCAACAAGTCCAACAGGTCCAACAAGTGGATTTTTTGCTTGTGTCGATGCCACCGAAGTATTAGCACAGGTGTATATCAGAGGTAATGCACTTGCTCGTCTGCAAAAAAATAACTTAGTTTACGCTGCTAACACAAAAACTTATTTTCCAAGTTCGAGCATTCGGGTGCAAGGACACGGATTTTTATTTAGTAAATAACCTCTAGCTAATCAATCAAAGGTATTGTATGCACGGTGCAGCTTTATTGAGGTTAAACAAAATTCTTAAACAATTTGTAGTGGAAATACCAAAACAGGCATCTCTGGCGAACAGACTTCGCTACAAATCTGCATACCTACAAAAGGATGCCGGATTTAGTCTGATAGAATTATTAGTAGTCCTGCTCATGGTTGGAATTTTAGCAGCGATCGCAGCTCCTGGTTGGGCTGCCTTTGTAAATCGGCAACGGGTAAGTAAGGTTAACGACGCTGTTTTCGCTGCACTGCAAGAAGCACAGCGCGAAGCTAAAAACAAAAAACTTAGATACAGTGTTAGCTTTAGGATAAATAGCACAACTCAAGAGGTTGCTATTTATCCTACCGATTATGCGATCGACACATGGAGATGGAAATCTTTAGGGGCTGACGTGGGAGCCAATTCTGATAAATTTTTGCTAGGCGGAAATCTCAGTGGTGAAAACATTGCCAATACTACTACTAATTCTCCTGTATCCTATCCTTTAAGTGCATCAGCAAAAATTACCTTTGACTATATGGGAACTCTGACTCTGCCAAATAACTTTGGAACGGTGGCAGCAGGTACAGAACCACCGGGGTTAAAAATAGTGGTAGCTGTACCAAGCTCTGCAAATCCTGCATTGGCTAGTAGCGTAAAGCGATGCGTGATTATAAAAACTCTCTTAGGCTCAATGCTCACAGCGAAAGACTCCCCCCAATGCGATTAAGTAATTCATAGTATAAATTTATAAAAATACGAAATAATACTGAACATAAAACTGCACATTCATAGCAAAATTGAAGCATAGAGTGCAGTTTTATTATTTTATAGATTTCTTTAATAGTTAGTAACCAACTAGCTATTGGCTGACTAGATATCAAAATGTAACTTTTGTCAAATGACTGAAAACCTTGACTTTACTGTAGCTATTCCAACTTATAACGGTGAAAGTCGTTTGCCTGAACTCCTAGAGCGACTACAAAACCAACTTTACACAGAAAATTTCTCTTGGGAAATTATAGTTATAGACAACAACAGCACTGATAACACAGCTAAAGTTGTTCAAGCCTATCAAAAAAATTGGCAGTGTCCTTACCCTTTAAAGTATTGCTTTGAAGCACAACAGGGAGCAGCTTATGCCCGAAAAAGAGCAGTTACAGAAGCTAAAGGTGAATTAATAGGTTTTCTAGATGATGACAACTACCCAACATCAAATTGGGTAGCCGCAGCTTATACTTTTGGTGAAAAGTACCCGAAAGCGGGAGCTTATGGCAGTCAAATTCACCCTGACTGGGAAGTAGAACCACCAGAAAACTTTCAGCGAATTGCTCCCTTCTTGGCAATTACAGAGCGAGGTAATTTACCACTATTATATGAGGCAGCCAAAAAATTGCTACCTCCTTCTGCCGGACTTGTTGTTCGCAAACAAGCTTGGCTAGAAAGTGTGCCAAATAAACCTATTTTAACTGGCAGAGTTAAAGGCAATATGCTTACCAGTGAAGACTTAGAAATGTTGTCTTACATTCAAAAATCAGGGTGGGAAATTTGGTATAACCCAGAGATGGAGATTAATCACAAGATACCAAGTTCCCGGTTACAAAAAGACTATTTAATTCCATTTTTTCGAGGTATTGGACTTAGCCGTTATGTAACTAGAATGGTAAATGTAAAACAGGTATATAAACCAGTTGCTCTTTTAGCGTATATGATAAATGACCTACGTAAAATTACTTTGCATTTACTAAAATACCGGAATATCTTGAAAACTGATTTAGTTGCAGCTTGTGAAATGCAACTGTTCCTAAGTAGTTTAGTTAGTCCTTTTTATCTTTGGAAAAACGGCTATTTAAGTAAAAAATACAATTAAATATTTACATGAATGAAGTAATTGAAAAACTAGATTTTACTGTAGCAATTCCTACATACAATGGGGCAAAACGTTTACCTCAAGTTTTAGATTTGCTACTCAAACAGACAGGAATAGAAAAGCTAGACTGGGAAATTATTATTATTGATAACAACAGTAATGATAACACAAATGAGGTAATTGAGTATTATCAAAAAAGCTATAGCCAGAATATTTCTTTAAAGTGTTTTTTAGAGAAAAAACAAGGAATAGCCTTTGCAAGAATACGGGCTATAAGTGAAGCCAGAGGAGAGTTTATTGCATTTGTAGATGATGATAATCTACCAGCAAATGATTGGGTCTCACAATCTTATAATTTTGGTAAAGAGCATCCACAAGCTGGTGCTTGGAGTGGTCAAATTCACGGTGATTTTGAAGTCAGTCCCCCAGAAAATTTTAATAGAATTCAAGCCTTTCTAGCCATTAGGGAACACGGACTAGAACCATATTTATTTGATGCAGATAATTTAAGACTTCCTCCAGGCGCGGCGCTAGTCGTCCGTAAAAAAGCTTGGTGCGAAAGCGTTCCTGAAGAGTTAGTTTTTAAGGGTAGACTGAGTAAATTAATGGTTAGCGGGGATGATACAGAAGCTCTCTTATACCTACATAAAGCAGGTTGGGAAATCTGGTACAATCCCGCTATGCACATCGATCATAAAATTCCACATTGGCGGCTAGAAAAAGATTACTTATTAGTGTTGGCGCGTGGTTGTGGTCTTTGTATTTTCCAGCTACGCTTGATAAATGCCAAAAATTGGCAAAAACCAATACTTTTGATTAAAACTATCTTGGGAAATTTACGCCGAGTATTACAGCATCTGATTAAATATAGAGGTCAATTCAAAAGTAATTTAATCGCACTTTTTGAAATTAATTTTTACTGGGCTAGCATGATGAGTCCCTTTTATTCTTTGAGATGGAAGTTAGACAAAATTTTTAAAAAGGCAATAACACAAAATGACTAATTCAACTTTAGATGCAACAGTAGTTTCTGTTATTATACCAGCTTATAATAGCGAAAAAACTATTAAAGAAACAATTAAATCTGTTTTAAATCAAACTTTTACTATTTTTGAGTTAATCATTATAAATGATGGTTCACAAGACTCAACTTTAGATGTTATTACACAAATTCAAGACTCACGAATAAAAGTATTTTCCTATCCCAATGCTGGCGGAAACGTTAGTCGTAACCGTGGGCTACACCATGCAGTTGGAGAATTTGTTAGTTTTTTAGATGCAGATGATCTTTGGACACCTGATAAACTTCAGTCTCAGTTAAATTCTCTGCAAGAAAACGTCACTGCAAAAGTTGCTTACAGCTGGACTGATTATATTAATGCAAATAGTAAATTCATACTTTCAGGTAAGCGCATTAATGTAAATGGAAATATTTATGAAAATTTGTTACTAAGTAACTTTCTAGAGAATGGTTCCAATCCCTTAATTTGTAGAAAAGCTTTAATTACATTAGGTGGCTTTGATGAATCTCTAACTGCTGCTCAAGATTGGGATATGTGGCTGCGATTAGCCTCTAAGTTTGATTTTATATGTGTACCATCTGTACAAATCTTATATCGTATAAGTTCTAATTCTGTTTCTTGCAATCTTGTCAGGCAGGAAAAATCCTGCTTGCAAGTGCTTGAAAAAGCGTACAAGGAAAGAACTTCTCTAGGAGACGCTACCCAAAGGACACTTAAGAATAGTTGGAATATAAGTCTAGCAAATTTATACAAGTACCTGACCTGTAAAGCTCTACAAAAGCCGTTTAATCAAAAAAAATGTTTAGCATCTGGTAGATTTCTGTGGAAGTATTTTCTTAACGACCCTTCAAGACTTCAGAATATCAATTTCACCTTAAAAGTGTTATTGAAAATTATCATAATTCTTACCTTGCCCACCTTGTACTACAGTATTACTAAGCGGCGTGAAGTAAGAAGCCAAGAACCTGAAACATTGCTCAACATCTTGGTAGCTTAAAACCGACCAGAAAACAAATATGAATACCCAGATGCATTTACGATCTCTAGTTAATGCAAAAAATCTATTGAATAAGCATTCTAGCAGTGGTTTTACTTTACCAGAGATGTTAGTAGTTGTTTTATTAATTGGTATATTAGCTACAGTGGGAATACCTAACTGGCTATCTTTTGTGAACACTCAACGCCTCAACACTGCCCAAAACGAGGTTTATTCTGCGATGCGCCAAGCCCAAAGGCAAGCCATAAAAGATAAATTGACTTGGAAAGCCAGTTTTCGGGAACAAGACGGTATCGTTCAATGGGCGGTTCATCCTGATACAGTAAACTCATCTAACGCTAACTGGAATAATCTAAATTCCAATGTGCGCTTAGATTCTGAGACAAACTTAAACCCGTCACTCAGTACTGTACAACAAGTTCAATTTGACTACAAAGGTAACGCTAAAAGCCTTAGTGAGTTAGGAAGGATCACGCTATCCAGTAAGTCTGGTGGTAAAGCTAAACGTTGTGTTATTATTTCAACGATTTTAGGGGCAATGCGAACGGCAAAGGAGCATACTACAACCAATGACGGCAAGTATTGCTATTAATATATTTTTAGTTTATTGAAAAAGGTATTGCGTGCTGAACTTCCCAGCAAACTCAAAACAGCACTTGATTATTTTTACTCGCTATCCAGAACCAGGGAAGACAAAAACCCGATTGATACCTACTTTGGGATCTGTTGGCGCTGCTAATCTTCAACGAGAAATGACTGAACATACAATATTTCAGGTTCAAGAATTGCAAAAGGCAGTTGCTATATCTGTGGAAGTGCGGTTTGCAGGTGGCGATTTGCAACTCATGGAAGATTGGTTAGGACTGGGTTTGGTTTATCAGTCTCAAGGTGAAGGGGATTTAGGTTCGCGGATGGTGCGATCGCTTTTCGATGCTTTTCAATCTGGTGCAGAAAAAGTAATTATCATCGGTACAGATTGTCCCGGAGTAAATACCCAGATTCTAGCGATCGCTTTTGAGAAATTACACGCCTTTGACGTAGTAATTGGCCCTGCGATCGATGGTGGATATTACTTAATTGGTTTGCGGCAACCCATCCCAGAGTTATTCGTTAACATCGAGTGGGGAACTGCTGAAGTATTCCAAAAAACGGTGGATATTGCCCAGAAACTAAGTTTATCACAGGTGAACTTGCCGCCTTTGGCTGATATTGACCGACCGGAGGATTTGCCGATTTGGGAACAAGTTATTGCAGAGGAGATGACGAAATGAGGGAATTAATTTGTTTATTCTACAGAAGCAGGCTAGCTTAGTATCTTAAAACACTAAGAATTTCCTGAAGACACTGTACATAACAAATGTTACTGTGGCCTAGTTGAAAACCAAGAGGCAGACAGCCTTGATCAATATAGAATCTGCTTTGTGTTTCTGTACAACAGTCAAGGTCATGGGCACAATATTCAAGTAACTTGAAATATGAAAATCACTCGTATTCACTGCAAGTTTGAAAAAATATGGTTAATCGTTCTGCTTCCGTAAACACTGCCCTGACACTCAAAGTAGTTGGAATAATCTGTGTTTTGTCCTTTTTCGTTGACTTTTTGATTCTATTGTTACCCTTCCAACCGACTGATCGGGTATGGCAAATCAATTTAGCAACAGCACTAGTTGATCGGGGAATTGTTCCTCTGGTAGGCTTGGGGCTTCTATTTGCTGGGTATTGGATTGATAATACTGATGCAGCAAGTGATCGCCCCCAGGCTATTGATTTAAGATTTCCCGTCTTGATCGTGTCAAGTATTCTAGGGTTGATGTTCTTGCTGATTTTTCCCCTGCACCTTAACAACGTGAATCAAGCTAAGACTCAAACACTCAACCGAATCACCCAAGAAGCAGATCAGGCAGAAAATCAACTGAACAGTCGGTTATCGCAATTGCAAGCACAACTGAATACTGAGCAAGGAAAAGCTCAACTAGAACAACTGCGAAACCAAACCAAAGCTCAGTTTAGTGAAATACTCAAAGATGAGCAAAGATATAAGCAAGCACTTGAAAGCTCTCAAATTCCCCCAAATATCAAAGAGTTACTGAAGAAGGCTAAAACAGATCCGCAAGTACTTGACAAAGCTGTAGAACAACAAACAGATATTCAGACGGTGCGAACTCAACAAGTGAGCCAAGTTCGTGAGCGCAGAGAAGATGCTGAGAAACAAGCTAAAGATGCCGCCTGGAAGTCTGGACTGCGGATTAGTATTAGCAGTTTGTTGTTGTCCATTGGTTACATGATCATCGGCTGGACAGGTTTAAGAGGTATGGGTGCTGTACAAGGTGGTAAACCTAGAGCTACCGCACGCTAATCACTAAAGGAGTAGGGAGATAAGGAGCCAAGAGACGCGATTAATCGCGTCTCTAACCTGTACAGACGGGATTAATCGCGCTTTTAACTTTTAACTATAAAACCTGGGTAATGTTTTCAATTTACATACTTACATATAACGAAGAGCTAGATATTTCTGCTTGTATCGAATCGGCGATGCTATCGGATGACATCATTGTTGTAGACTCATGCAGTAGCGATCGCACTGTAGAAATCGCCAGTCGCTATCCCATCCGCGTCGTCCAACACGCTTTTGAAAGCCACGGACGCCAACGCACCTGGATGTTAGAGTCTATCCCGCCGAAGCACGAATGGGTTTACATTCTCGAAGCTGATGAGCGCATGACACCAGAATTGTTCGCGGAATGCGAAAAGGCAAGTCAGAATCAAGATTATATTGGTTACTACGTGGCTGAACGAGTCATGTTCATGAATCATTGGATTCGCTACAGTACACAGTATCCCCGCTACCAAATGCGCCTCTTTTGCCACGGTAAAGTGTGGTTCACAGACTACGGACATACTGAGCGCGAAGTTTGTGACGGTGCAACTGGCTTTTTAAAAGAAACATACCCTCACTACACTTGTAGCAAAGGCTTGAGCCGTTGGATTGAAAAGCATAACCGTTATTCCACGGATGAAGCGCAAGAAACAGTGTATCAATTAGAAGAAGGGAATGTCAGCTGGCGAAATTTATTCTTTGGCAAATCGGAAGTCGAAAGACGCCGCGCCCTGAAAGATTTGTCTTTACGTTTACCCGCTAGACCATTGCTACGGTTTGTATATATGTATTTTATCTTAGGCGGCTGTTTAGACGGACGTGCCGGAACGGCTTGGTGTACATTACAGGCATTTTACGAATACCTGATTTTGCTGAAAGTCTGGGAAATGAAGTATCTACCAAAACCTAATTTAGATGCAACAGCAATTCAGGTACAAGAGAGTCCACAACAGTTGCAGTGTGATAATTCTGAAACTACACAGGCTGATGTGGCCTAAGGGAGACTAAAGATTAGAAGGATTCTCAGTAAAATCAACAAGCAGCGATCAGGCGGGTATGCGATCGCTAATCAGAATTCAGAAATAGGGGCGCACAGTTAGCTGTGCGCCCCTATGTATTTTACATTTAAACAAAACCAATTTCATTAGGACTTACGCATTGACGCCAAATACAAAGCATGTGGGGCTTGAAAAACCATATCTTTCGTAGGGAACATTGCTCATTGGTGTCAACTTCAGCTAGAAATGGCTTCTGGCTTGGCTTGAGTACCCGTCGGAAACTGAAGTTCCCGCCTAATAACTAAAGTCTACTGAAGTAGACTCAAGATTTTTCGGGATATTTAGTTATCTTTAGATAACTTCTGCTATGAGCCAGGAATTTCAATTCCTGGTGGACGTGCAGTTTCACGTTAAGTTGACACCAATGAGCATTGCTGTGCCCTGAAAGCGCGGG
>NZ_JBGTFY010000166.1:0-8253 GCF_041747015.1 Nostoc sp. | reverse complement strand
CAAAGTTAGGGTTGAGGCGAATGGCTTGATTGTAATCTGCGATCGCTCCCTGTGGATCTCCATTGGCAGCACGGACATTTCCTCGGTTATTGTAGGCGATCGCATATTTGGGGTTGAGGAGAATCGCTTGATCAAGATCATCTAGTGCGCCTTTTTTGTCTCCATTGGTGGCGCGGGCATTTCCTCGGTTATTGTAAGCTTCAGCATAGTTGGGATTCAGGCGAATCGCTTCATTGTAATCTTTAACTGCTTCTCTGTTACCTCCTATTGAGGCACGGGCATTTCCCCGGTTATTGTAGGCTTCGGCGTCATTAGGGTTAATGCGAAGGGCTTCATTGTAATCTGCGATCGCTTTTTCTTTGTCTCCCAAATCAAAGTAGGCTAATCCCCGGCCATTGTAGGCAGCGCCATATTGAGAGTTTTGATCAATTGCTTTATTATAAGAAGCGATCGCAGCTTGTAAGTCGCCCTTTAAATGCTGATTCTTTCCCTGAATATAGAACTCCCCACCAATCGAAGTTGTCGCTGAACTACGGTTAGGTGGACTGACTCCTATTTCTGTCACCAATAAATTGTCATTCTTACTGCAAGAAATACTGCTAATTGCAGTCAATGTAGTAAAAATAGCTATGGTAAATACTTTATTTACCCTTGTTGGCTTTTGCCCAAATAAACGCCGTTTCATAAGTTAATATAAACTGCCATAACGCCTGAACAAAATTACTACCAAAATCTAGATTTTAATTCCTTAACTCAATAATTATTTTTACCTTTGATATAAGTGTAAAATCAATTGACTAATTTACCTGATATTCAATAGCTTTATTTAATGGTTATGTATAAGAGTAATTATAAAATATTTAAGTATAAAACTTATCATTTTTGCTCTTTCCTAAGATTTACTTTATAAATCGACTCTTGGTAATAGATTTCTGAACAGGGAACCACTGTTTATGATGTTTGTTATGATGCTTTTTGAAAAAAACATATTTAAAATATTTAGATTTATCTAAACAATAACTCGATAAATTCTGGCATTTGTAGCCTCATGAACAATTTACTCATCCTCTGTTTCATTCTCTTGAGTTTTAGAAGTTAGCCGCCAAGAAGTAGTTTTGTCAATATCTACAGACAGTTGTTCCAGATTTTGGCCTAAATCTTTTTGGAGTTTCTGAGTTAATGTGATCGAAAAATCTAAATTAATACCTTGAGTTTGTGCTAACCTTGCCAATTCTGTAAAAGTAGCTTTGATTGTAGTGCGCTCATAACTAGTCAGCTTGTAATCAGAAGTTTCCGGTATATTCTGAGCTTGCATGGCTTTTTTTATGCGTTCTTGCAAATGCTCAAATTCTGAATTCAACAACTTCCATTGCTGCTCAAGTTGTGAGTATCTAGCACTTAGTGATATTAAATTTTCTGTTGCGGCATCGGGACTGGCTTGGGTTTGTAAACCTAATAAATTTAAGTGAATTTGGGCAAGATAAATACAGTCTAGGTAAGCATACTCGATCTGTTCTTCAGTTAAAGGACGTTTTCCCCAATTGCTTTTTTGTTCTTGTTTGTCGATATTATTAAAGCTACAAAGTCCTGTAGCTATAGTTTTGAGTTGGTAGTTGGGTAATGGCAAAAGATAGTAAGGAATTTTTTTGGCCATTTCCAAAGTGCAAGTAATATTTTTGACTTTCTTGTTACCGAGAAGTTTTACGTCATAACTAGCATTGTGAAACACTTTTTCAATGGTAGAATTTACCATGATTTTTTCAATAAATTCAGCTATAATATCAGGATGATCTAGGACATCTAAAATGTAGATGCGATCGCCACTCATATCTTGAGGATTATCTAATACCTGAATCAGCGATAGTCGGGGATTACGACTTTTATAGTCAGCCACTTCTGTATCTATCCACAGCGTTTTAGCCTTGGTATATTCAGCAACAATATCACGAATTTCGTGGGCGGAAGTAAGGTACGGCATTAGCTAATATTTCCTGATATTTAGGGCGTTGTAAGTAAGCAATAGTTTTCTAAAGTAACATTTTGTTGGTAACTTTGCTGGCACAACATTGCAAAAACGCTGAAGTTTTGAGTTTTAATCGCCAAACTGACTTAAATCTGATAACATCGAATGACGGCTGTAGAGCAGCATAGTCTAACCTTAAAAGAGCTACTTAGCATCTACATCAAATTGGCAGAAAGGCACAGACTGTATGCAGAGCTATACTGATTAGCAGCAGTTATGAAAATTGAATTGACGCTTTTCAAAACTGGCTGCAAAATCTTAGCCTCAAGAAATCGTCCAGGTTTCAATTTTTAGTAATCTCAGTGCTTTGTTTAGCACTTTTGCTGCTTTACATTTAATTCTTTTTTAACATTTGCTCCTCACGATGACACACACCTCAATTAATCGCTTCAAGTATTCAATTAGGAGATAGATAATGAAAAAGCTAATTCCATTACTAGTTAGTAGCATTTTGGTAGTTGGTACTTTTGGCTGCGAAGAGGCTCTTAAGACTGGTTCGGAAACTCCTAGCACTAATGAAGCTGCTCAAGCACCAGCAAAGCCAGCTTCTCAGATAAATCAAACTGTGGATAAAACTACTCCTTCAGCAGTTAGTAGTGACACTAAAGTTAAAACTGATGCTGACAAAACGGCAATAACAAAAGTCAATGGCGACTTAAAAACTGAAGTTAGCAAAAAGTTGAATAAAGGCTTACCAGGCAATAAGTTACAAGTTGAAAACAAAGAGGGTGAAATTATCCTCAAAGGCGCAGTGTCTTCTGTTGAAGAACTCCAGAAAGCTGAAACCTTGGCTAAAGAAGTTCAAGGTGTGAAAACGGTGAAGGTGGAAGCAAAAGTTGAAGCTATGAAAAAGCCATAAAAGAATAACTCAAGCTCCCAGTTAACATCAGCTAGCTAAATCAGCTTACATCGTCATGAAAGATAAACAGGATTTACATTTGCGTAAGTCCTGTTTATTTTGCTTAAATAAGGATGAGGTATTGGCAAAATAAAACGCCTTACAACTGACAGATTGATTTAAATACTTGCAACAATTCGATTGAAGATTCAGAGCGAGTTATATCCAGTTTTGGCAATAATTGGTAAATGGGAGGATTTCCTTGCTGCATATAGACAAATTGGTAATCCATACCATTAGTAGTCACGCCCCAAACCGATGTTTGATTTTCTAGACTTTTATAGGCATAGGTAAGCAATTGTGGCAATCCCTCTGAGGCATTAAAACTACTATTTTTAGCTTCAAGCACCAGTATCCAAAAGGGTGTAGTGACTTTTTTCTCTTGAGTCTTATTAACAGCCAAAATATCCATCCGCCCTTTGATGTTTGTATCTTCATCTTCGACGGAAATATCAGCAATATTTTCTTCTAAGGTAATCTTAATACTGGAGTTATAAAAGCCGGCTAAATTCATTAATGGTGCGATAAATAAAAATTTTATTTGTCCTTCCGAGATTTTATCTGCTGCATAGTAACTACGAAAGAGATTGCGGATTTGTGACAGTTCTTGTTGTTCAAAGTCTGTGAGAGATTCCAGGCATAGTAATGATGTAATTGAGCCGTTTAACTGTTCTTCAAATTTCAGCAAGCGTTGAACGTCTTCCAAGCTGAGATTTCTTGCGTCTAAAGTAGTAGTCATCAATTTACTCTTTTATAGATTTTATAAGAATAACTATACAAGATTATAAGTATTATCCCTATTGAAGCAGTGGTAAGTTAAGAATTGGGTTTTGATATTCATCATTAAAAGATGCTTCAGCAATTATGGTTAATTCATCAATAGTCTGACCAATAGTTAATTTATCACTCAAAATAAAAATACCTGGTATGTTACGAGCTTGGGCAATGTGTTCAGCCAAGTGTACAGGCATAGATGTACGGTTATTTGTGACTAATATAAAGTTGTGTTCCTCACACCAACATAAAATTTCTGGATCTAATGTACTTTTAGGAGGAGTACCAGGATCACCAATTACCCAGACAACTAAATCAGGTTTTTGTCGTTTGAATTGAACCTGATAAAGAGGAGCAACATTTTCATCAAGAAGATATTTGAGAGTCATTTGCTTTTTTCGTTGCTTCTCTTTCAGCTAGCAGTTTCCTAAGTTTGACTACAACTGGTGGGGGATTGCGTCGCTGTTCTTCTCGCATCCTATGACTATACTCCAACCAATCAGCTATGTAGGCGCTTATAGCTTCTTTATTGTGCAAGTAATAAAGAATAGTCGCGTAAACTTGTTCTAATGTTAGTGATGTATAAATATTGGCAATTTCTTCTGGAGTTCGAGCGCGGTGGATGTACTCGTAAAGGATAGTTTCAATTCCTACTCTTGTACCTTTGAGTCGAATATCATCAGGACGCTGAAAATCGAAGTAATCTTCTAATTGCATAATTTAGCTGATTATTATATCTACCCCTAAAATCATCTTACATACTTGTAAAATACTGTTGCAATAAATAATGAGACTGGAATCAGTTTTCTCGGAACCACGATTCTCCTTCCCCTCTCAGCGTTCTCTGCGCCTGGAGGGTTCGATAATCCTGAATTCTTTCCCCTACCCTCTTGCCAATCTTTAATTAGTTGATACACTTGTTCTTCATTAGCCTAGCGAACCAGCGCCTATGGTGCACATCAAGCGCGTGGAACTTACGAACTTTAAATCCTTCGGTGGCACTACTTCAGTCCCTTTGCTACCGGGGTGTACTGTCATATCTGGGCCAAATGGTTCGGGTAAATCGAATATTTTAGATGCACTGCTGTTTTGTCTGGGACTCTCCAGTTCTAAGGGAATGCGAGCCGATCGCTTGCCGGATTTGGTAAATAATACTCAAACGGCTAAGGGACGGGCTTCGATTGAGGCTAGCGTGACGGTGACGTTTGATTTGTCGGATGATGTGTCACGCAGAGGCGCAGAGGCGCAGAGGGAGGAAGATGAGGAGGCAGTGGAGGCATCACTCAGAACTGAATGGAGTGTTACTAGAAGGCTGCGAGTTACTCACCAAGGAAGTTATACGTCGAATTACTATATCAATGGTGAAGGTTGCACGCTGACGGAGTTGCATGAGCAATTAAGTAAGCTGCGGGTTTATCCTGAAGGCTACAATGTGGTGCTGCAAGGAGATGTCACCAGCATTATCTCGATGAATACGCGGGAACGTCGGGAAATTATTGATGAGTTGGCTGGGGTGGCGGCGTTCGATCGCAAGATTATCCAAGCTAAATCAACTTTGGATGAGGTGAAGGAAAAGGAAGATAGTTGTCGGATTATTGAGACGGAATTAACTGCACAGCGCGATCGCCTTTCTCAAGATCGGGCGAAGGCTGAGAAATATCAAAAGCTTCGCACGGAATTTCTGGCAAAGCAATCTTGGGAAGCTGTTTTATCATGGCGATCGCTACAAGCACAACAAGAAAAGTTAATTAACGAAATTCAAAGTGGCGATCGCAATTCTAGTGAACTCACTACCCAACTTACAAATCTAAATTCCGAAATCGTCCAAAAAACAGATCAACTGGAACAACTCAATGCTCATGTGAAAGCTTTGGGAGAAGACGAACTTTTGGCGGTACAATCTACACTTGCCACCCAAGAAGCAGAACGTAAACAACTCCAGCGTCAGCTAACGGAATTAGAGACAGCTTCTCAAGAAACTGCTAAACGTTTAGCTCAAACTCAGCAAGAAATTCAACAACACCGTCATTCCCTAGAAGAAATCGCCGAAACACAAATTGTCGAGATGCGATTCATCGCGTCTTCCCAGCAACAAAGAAACGAAACGCAACAAGCCTTAGAAACATCCCGCGAAGCAGCAGCAGAAATCGCCTCGGCTTCGGAAGCGTGGGTGCAGCAACAAACAGCATTCAATCGTCAAATTGAAACTTTGCTGCAAACTCTGGAACCACAACGCACCGAACAAGCGCAACTCAGGGAACGCAATCACCAGTTACAGCAGCTTATCCAAGAGCAAACCCAGTTAATTGAACGCGATCAACCCGAATTAGCTCAAAAACAAGCTGAGTGTAGTCGAGTTGAAACGGAATTTAACGCCTCTAGTGAACCCATCCAAAATTTAGCCCAAAATCTCTCAGCTACAGAACAAGAATTGCAAATCCAACAGGAAACCCAAAAGCGGCTTTTGCTAGAACAACGGGAAAAACAACGCCAGTTGGATAAAATAGAGGCGCAAGCGCAAGCACAGCAAGAAGTCCAAGGAACTCAAGCTAGTAAAGTCATCCTGCAATCGGGAATGCCTGGACTTTGTGGCTTAGTTGTGCAGTTGGCACGAGTGGAACCCCGCCATCAGCTAGCCTTGGAAATGTCTGCTGGTGGACGTTTGGGACATATTGTGGTGGAAGATGACAGCATCGCCGCAGCCGGTATTGAACTGCTCAAACAGAAACGTGCGGGGAGGGCGACTTTTTTACCACTAAATAAAATTCATGCTCCCAAATTTACTCAAGATGCAACCTTGCGTTTTGCTAACGGTTTCGTTGACTATGCTGTTAACTTGGTTGATTGCGATCGCCGCTATAAAGATGTATTTAGTTACGTTTTCGGTAACACGGTGGTATTTGCCAGCCTGGAGGCGGCGCGGAAAAACATCGGATTATATCGCATCGTCACCTTAGACGGGGAATTGTTAGAAACCAGTGGCGCGATGACTGGTGGTAGTAACACCCAGCGTTCGGCGTTACGATTTGGTACAGGTGAAGCGGCGGAATCTGAGGAAGCGATCGCTTTAAGAAGTCGTTTAGTGGACATTGATCGGGTTTTAGAGCGTTGTACTGAGGCGATCGCAACTTTGTCAACCAGAACCAAAAAACTCACCGAGGAACTCACAGAAGCGCGTCAGGCGCGGCGCGAACAGCAGTTGCAAAGGGAACAGTTGCAGAAAGATATTAAGAGTTTAACAGCGCAATTAGAGGGGACGCGATCGCAGCTCGCCCAAAACAGCGAAAAGTTAGCCACTGCTCAATCCCGTCTGGAAATTTTAGAGCGGGAATTACCGGGACAAGAAAATCAGTTGCAACAATTGCGACACGATTTAGCAGAGTTGGAAGCATCTCAAACTCCCAGTGAATGGCAACAAATCCAGGCGAAAATTAAAATTCAAGAGCAACAATTGCAACAACGGGAGACAGTATTACGCGAAGCTGAACAAAGATTAAAAAATTTGGAAAATCAGCAACAGCGTTTGCAAGAAAAAATCCAAGAAGCAGAGACACGCATCGCAGAATATGAAACCCAACAAATCTCTTGTAGAGACGCGATGAATCGCGTCTTTTCACAAATCACAACGATAGACAACCAAATCTCCGAAATCCGTTTATCGTTGAGTCAAATGGAACAAAATTTAGGAGAAGAGAAACAAAAACGCGACGCTACAGAACAGGAAGTGCGATCGCATCTCTTGCGCCAACAACAATTGCAATGGGAAATCCAAAAACTCCAAGAAACCCAAGAGAAGCGGCGGGAAGAATTAGTTGCTTTGCAAAACCAGTTGCGGGATGTGGGAGCCGAATTACCAAATCCCTTGCCGGAAGTTCCAAATCAGGTAGACTTGGAAGAATTGCAGAAAGAATTGCGATCGCTTACCAAACGCTTACAGGCAATGGAACCTGTGAATATGCTGGCGTTGGAAGAATACGAGCGCACCCACAACCGCCTCCAAGAACTGACGCAAAAATTAGAGACACTAGAAGGGGAACGTACCGAACTGCTTTTGCGGATTGAGAATTTTACCACATTACGGCAACTTGCCTTTAAAGAAGCTTTCGATGCTGTCAATGAAAACTTTCAATCGATTTTTGCCATTCTTTCCGACGGCGACGGCTACCTACAACTCGAAAATCCCGAAGATATCTTTAGCAGTGGACTGAATTTAGTCGCGCACCCCAAAGGTAAACCCGTACAGCGTTTAGCTTCCATGTCTGGAGGAGAAAAATCACTCACAGCCTTGAGTTTTATCTTTGCCCTCCAACGCTACCGCCCATCGCCATTTTACGCCTTTGACGAAGTAGATATGTTCTTAGATGGGGCAAACGTAGAACGATTAGCTAGAATGATTAAACAACAGTCACAACAAGCGCAATTTATAGTTGTGAGTTTGCGTCGTCCGATGATAGAATCAGCCGAACGCACAATTGGCGTTACTCAAGCACGAGGAGCTTACACTCAAGTTTTGGGGATTAAGTTACAATCATCCAATACATCTGCTTGAGTTTTTGTT
>NZ_JBGTFY010000165.1:0-6110 GCF_041747015.1 Nostoc sp. | reverse complement strand
AGTCGTTCAACTGTTTTGATGACTTGTTTAATATTTTCCCCAGAAATATATTTATGAGCAAGAGTCTCAACCGCAGTACCAACAGTTGTAGCAGCAACTTGTCCTGGC
The DNA here is from genome assembly GCF_041747015.1 of Nostoc sp. Lineage (GTDB taxonomy): Bacteria > Cyanobacteriota > Cyanobacteriia > Cyanobacteriales > Nostocaceae > Nostoc. Next base: position 6,002 of record NZ_JBGTFY010000165.1, on the reverse strand, counting down.
ATAGAGTCGGGGTTAGCAAAATTTAGCATCCCCTTCAAAGCTGCTGGTAATTCTACAGACTCATCGCCTAGATATTCTTGTAAATGTGAGGCAATCTCTGATTTACTGTGCAAAGCCGGTAGCGTATCTATGAAGCGAAATAGTTGCACCCGCAAACCAGGATTACTCATTGCCCAAGCTAGTAATTTATCATCCCAGCGCATTTGATCCCGCAGGGAAGAAAAAAACGAACGATTTTCCGTCGTTGCTGCTAGAAGTTGTTTAGCGATTTCTTGGGTTTTAGCTTCGTAAGTGCTTGTTTGTGCTTGTAATACCACTGATAATAAACTCCGTTAATCAAGGCAAGGCTTTTTGGACAAAGCCTGTGTCTTCTATTTTGACGCTTTCATATATCAACTGGGGAGTGGGGAGTTTGGAGTTTGGAGTTTGGAGTTATAAGAATTCTTTCCTCAATGCCCAATGCCCAATGCCCAATGCCCAATTCAATAACAAGTGTTATCCTTTTGTTGATCTATTTCTAACTTGATTAGACAGATGTTGCAGCAGAAAAGATTATCTCAGTCATACTAAGAGTGTGGATACTATGTTTATGCCTACGGAAAACCTCACCTATATTTTATTTTCTAACTGGCAACACACACTCCAACCCTTTGGTGTTGACCAAGTAGAGGCTGAGAAAGCGTTTAATCAGTTGGTTGCTGTTTACTCTACCCCCGATCGCCATTATCACACACTGAAACACATTCATCACGTTCTTAGCACAATTCAAATTTTGCAAGGTTACACCAACAACCTAGCTGCTGTTCAAATTGCTGCCTGGTTTCATGATGTGGTGCATAACACTCAGGCTGAAGATAATGAACAAAAAAGTGCAGACTATGCTCTTGAGTTATTGAGTAATTTGGGTATTTCAGAAAGTACCATAACTAGTGTTACCCATCTCATACTTAATACTAAAGACCACCAAGCTACGGTGGATGACTATGATAGCCAAGTCCTACTTGATGCAGATTTAGCGGTTTTTGCTGCTAATTCAGTTGATTATACAGAATACGCCTATGCGATTCGCCAGGAATATAGCTGGGTGCCAAGAGCAGAGTATATAGTAGGTCGTCGGCAGTTTTTAGAACGATTTTTACAGCGATCGCATATCTACTTTACACCTTTAATGTCAGAGTTTGCCGAACCATGTGCCCGTGGCAATATCCAGGAAGAAATTCAGTCTTTGGTTGATTGAATTGCTTAACGTCTGCTACCACCACGATGAGGCACTTCAGCGTCTTCTACCTTTCTTTTAGGTGCAAACGCTTGTTGATGTTGTGGCTGCTGAATATTTTGCTGTGCAAACCTTACACGGGTGCGAATTCCCAAATCAACATCTGTATCGAGCATTTGCTGAAGTTGATTTGTAATCCGCAACCCTTGATCAGGTAAAGTGACTGCTATGGCAATTGCTAGTGTTTCTAAACTCGTGACTGCCGCATAGCGCACTACCCACTCTGGATCTTGAGAAATTAATAGTAACGCCTCTAATACCTGAGTTTGAACAGATTCTAGTTTCTCTGACGGTACTTGATGCCATTGCAAAGTGCCTAATCCCCTAGCAGCAGCCCGCCGCACACTCAAAGAAAAATCGGTTTTTGCTGCCTCTAACAAGCTATCCAGCGCCCGGACATCGCCAATTCCCGCTAAGGCACGAATTGCCCAGGCTCTAGCACCGTAGTTGTAGTCATCAATTAGTTGTAATAGTGGTGGTACTGCGGCTTCCCCGATCGCAATCAGTCCGTCTACCGCCGCCACCGCCGCCCCTGGATTGTTGTAGCCCAAAGCTGCAATCAAAATTGGCACAGCTTCCTCTATACCAGCTGCTGCTAACTCCTGAACTGCGTCTAGCAAGCGCTCCGAGGAATCTGCTTCTTCCACAGCACGGATCAATATTTGGGCAAGCTCACTATTATTCATAATAATTTTTTATGAGTGATTAGTTACCAGCCAATTGTAGCTTAGGTTATCCGTAGTTACTATCATACATAAACCCCTAACCCTTGTTTTGCAGTTGCTTTGGGGGTTTCTCTGTGGTAAATATTGGGTGACAACGTATCAATGAAAACTCATTATTAGAAAAGAATTCAGGAGTCAGGAGTCAGAATTCAGAATTTAATTGGAGTCCAACTGGTGTTAGCAAAGCGGTAGAGAGTTATCGAGCGTTGGTAGCGTGATCTTCTCCCTTCGCGTAGCGTCTCCAACAGGAGAGGCGGGTCAACAAGAGAGTGGCGGATCTGAATCCCCTAATAATTTATTCTCACTCCTGTTAGCGATAGCGGGGCGATTAGCCCATTCTGACTTCTGAATTCTTCTTAAACTACAACAGTGAATCCATCAAATTCATGACTTTAATAGCACCTTCTGACAAAGTGCTTGCTGCTGTGTGGTTAACTTGATATTCTAGTAATCTTTTGAGGGAAATTAATTTCAGGCTATTTTCGGCAAAAGTCTGGGCGATCGCATCTGCTGCGGGTAGATAGCCAATCGCTCCCAAATCTGCTAACACTGCGCGACGCAACTGCAATTTCTCTCCCCCTAAAGCCTTTACCAACCGTTCCCCATAAACTGAGTCTTGGGTTAATTGATACATGGCTCGTGCGGCAGCATATTGCACCAATTCGATTGGATGCTCTAGAAATGGCTTTACCAAAGGAATGAACTCAGTCGCCTGTAAGTTTCCCAAGGCTTCTAAAATCGCATCGTAGGGTTGAGATAAATCTGGCTGTGATCTGAGTTGCTCTCCCTGCAAGCCTACTTGTAATAGCTTGATCAAGGCAGGAATACAAATCGGATCACCCAGCATCTCTAAGGATTGTGCCGCTGCTTCCCGCACATAAAAATCTGAGCAGTCTAAACACTCAATTAAAGGTACTACTGCCTGGCGATCGCCTAGTTTTCCCAACGCCCTAGCTGCGTTCCGTCGTAGAGGATATCCGCCTTCGGGTGTCCTGTCGGCTTCATCCTCTAAGGCGGCGATCAGTCGTCTAACCGCAGCTGGTTCAGAGACTCGAAACCTGCCCAACCACCAAGCAGCATAAAAGCGCAGACCTAAATCTGCGCTTTCCAGATTGGCGATCGCTTCCTCTACTGTTAAAGATTCACCGTCGGCAAAGTTACCTGTCGGTGATAAATCTTCAAATTTCTGCGGAATTGAATTCATCAGAAGAACGATTGCTCTGTTCGCTACCTGTATTAGTATCAGCATTCAATGGTTGAATACTGACTATTTTACCACCTAAGCGAGTAATTCGCTGCATTTCTTGATTCATCCGGTTCTCAGGCACGGTGATAAATTCACTGGCACTAGAACGAATCGGATAAGCTGTTTTTTCAGTTTCTTCGCTTTGGCGAAGACCGACTACTTCATAGCGAAAGTAGCGGTTGCTAGTTTTACCACCAATTTGTCCAAGCATAAATTCATTCCAAATTTAATTTAATATTGTCATTAGTCATTTGTCCTTGATCATTTGTTTTTTGTCTGAAACTAACGACCAATGACTAATGACCATTGACACTAAAGTGGCTTCACACTAGCGATTTTACCACCTTGTTTTACCACTCTTTGGAAGTAACTAGATAGTTCTTCATAAGGTATGATTACAGCTTGATTAACGCGGCGGATGCTCGGATAACCAGCGCCAAAAACGCCTCCCACTTCAACGCGGTACATTCTGCCTTCTTTACCAAAAGTTCCTGCACCACCAAAAGTACTGTTGGGGGTAACGCCTCTTCCAGAAGCCACGTATGCAAAACCTGATGCACTACCAGATGGCGGAACAATAACTGATGCACTATTGCGACCAAGTTCAACGGCTAGTCGGGAAGACTTGCCTTTGAGTTGCGATGTATCGCTACTTGCATAGCCGCGATAAAGTTGGAATATCCGGCTAAATCCTACAGTTTTCTGCCCAGTTTGGGTTTGAAAGCCGCGATAGTAAGGGACTATATTTTCACCAAAGCTAGATTGATACTCTGACGAATCAATATAAGAATCAATGTCGGCTTCATACCCCTTGGTTTGGTACAAGTCTAAGTGATAGACCACCTCAGACTCATCATAAGGCGCACGACCCAACAAATGTTTGTAGTTCAGTTCGATGACGCGAGTTTGAAAACTGTTGTAGAAAAACTTGGTTTTGTACAGTTCCGATTTAGCTACTTGACGCACAAACTCTTGGACTGTAACTTTCCCATCACGCAGGATAGATTCAGCACTTATGAGGCGTTCAGATTTCATTAAATAATCGTTGCCCAACAACTGACGATAGACGGCAGAAATTACCTTTTCTATGTCTTCTTTAGTTGCATTTTGGCGCAATTCCACACGAGCGTTATCACTAAAAGCTTCTGTTCCCAGACGGGATGCTGCTGTTGTAATAGCCATTGATAATTTTCCTTTTGTAATTGGTAGTTGGGAAAAGTTAGGAGTTAGGAGTTAATAGTTAGGAGTTAACAGTAGGGGTAGAGTTAAGAATTAAAAACTCATAACTTCTAACTCCTACTCCTGACTTCTCACTCATAACTCCTAACTCCTCACTTAATTCCAGTTCCCTATTTATACGGCTGTAATGCTAATAACCTTACTGCCCTTGCGATTCAGCTGCTGCAATTTACTAGAAAGTTGCTCGTAGGGTACGACCAATTCCGCAGTACCCCGCCGCACTACAGATGAGTTCACCGAAGCGGCTTGTAATACCCTAATCCGGTATGTTGCTCCTCGACCACCTGTAGAGAGTCCTGTTAAGGCTCCTGTAGAAACTGGGTAAATGGGTGAAGCCAGATTCTTCGCCACTTCCCAGGTTAGCCGCCCTTGCCCTTCTTTTTGTCCTTGAGCGCGATCGCTACTGGCATAACCCCGATAAAGTTGGAACAGTCGGCCAAATCCAACGTTTTTCAGTCCTACTTGACTTTTAAAGCCTCGATAGTAGGGTACAATATTTTCGCCAAAACTCTCTTGATATTCTAGTGAGTCAATGTATGAATTAATTTCAGCTTCGTAACCTTGTGAATTATAAAGATCAGCATGGTACGAAATCTCTGACTCATCTTCTGGGGCACGCCCCAATAAATGTTTATAGTTCAACTCGATAAACCGAATTTGCGAGTTGGAGTGGAAAAACTTCTCCCGATAGAGTTCCGACTGGGCAATAGCCAGTACAAAACCCCTAACTGAAATCGCACCCCGCTGCAACAGTGATTCGGCACTTACAAGATGCTCTTCCTCTAACAGGTATGAATTACCCAAAACCTGACGGTAAGCTGCCCGGATGATCACTTCTACATCCGCTTCTGTTCTGTTGGGACGTAGTTCTGCTACTCCTGAGCTTTCAAAAGTGCTAATTCCCAATCTTGCTGCTTGTCCCAAAGCTGCCATCTTTAAATCTCCTCAGTTTTAACTGTAAAACCGAAAACTTTTCAGAAAATTTTTTTCTAATCTTTTAACAGTCTTGTGAAAATAAAACTGCCCAGAAAGGTAAACCAACTCCTAGCTAATTGCTAACAGAGCTTGTTTCCCTTTCCGGGCTAAATACACTCTCTAGCTGAGAGCGTTAATTGCGTAGTCAATGTAGGAATTGGCTTCTACAGCTGGATCGCCACTTAGACCGTGGTTAGCTTTGATATGCTTCAAAGCTTCAACATACCAGCTAGGAGACAAATCAAAGGTGCGATTGATTTCAGCCAAACCTGAGACTAGGAAATCATCCAATGGTCCTGTACCACCTACTACTAAGGAATAGGTAACGATCCGCAGGTAGTAACCAATGTCACGTACGCACTTGGCTTTACCAGTACAGGTAGAAGCGAAGTTAGGCCCGTGCTGTTGAGTGGTGTAGGGAAACTTGTTGTACACCGCTTGAGCTGCGCCTTCTGTCAAACGTTGAGCATTATCGGTCAAGCTTTTTGCTGCTTCTAAGCTAGCTGGAGCTTGGCGAAAACGACCAAAAGCGGTTTGAATT
>NZ_JBGTFY010000164.1:0-16865 GCF_041747015.1 Nostoc sp. | reverse complement strand
CATCGACCCTGAGAATATTTGAGCGCATCAGTAAATTCACAAAAACATTTTTCAGTTAAAATTTAGGCGTTGGATAGTTGCGGAATGAAAATAAATTGCGGAGCGATCGCTGATGTCTGAACTTGCTACTATAGAATTTATATCTGATGATATTTCAGAGGATGAAGTTATTTTTCCTCCTGGCGATATATATAGCGACGAACCACCCTTGGAAAGTGACCTGCACCGTGACCAAATCGACTTGCTGATTCGCATACTCAAATTATGGTGGCGAGAGCGACAAGATTTTTATGCTTCTGGCAACTTGACGATTTATTACAGTCCTAACCAGAAGAAATCAGAACATTTCCGAGGCCCAGACTTTTTTGTAGTTTTGGGAACCGAGAAAAAAGACCGTAAGAGTTGGGTAGTTTGGCAAGAAGATGGCAAGTATCCCAACGTGATTATAGAGATTTTGTCGAATTCAACGACAGCAGTTGATAAAGGTTTAAAAAAACAAGTTTACCAAGATACTTTTCGCACACCGGATTATTTCTGGTTTCATCCTGTAACAATGGAGTTTCAGGGATTTCATATACTTGATGGTAAGTATCAAGAAATTCAACCCACCACTGAGGGACATTTGTGGAGTCAGCAGTTAGAACTTTATTTAGGAATTTATGAAGGTAAATTAAGATTCTTTACTCCTGAAAATCAATTACTGCCATCATCTGAAGAACTAGCTGAACAAGAAACTTTACGTGCCCAACAAGCAGAAGAACGTGTACAACAGGCAGAAGAACGTGCACAACAGGCAGAGCAACAAATTGCTAGACTACGTGAGGTTTTAATAGCACAGGGTATCGACCCTGATGTTAATAACGATACTTTTAAAACATCCTCTTAGTACCTAAAAGTAGGGCATCGTTTGCAAGCAAAACAGATTAAGGAGAAGCTAAAGTACCTTACCCTCCAAGCCTCCTCGATAGATCCCAATTTAGCGAGAAGATTAGATGAAATCAATCGCTGGGTAAAGAATATTAAGCCAGGTTCCCTGACTGCTAAACCCTTTGTGATTGCCTTTCTGCTAGAGGTAATTACGGATTCTACAATTTGGCTGATAATCAAATCCTTACCTTCCGAAGAAGAACAAAAAGCCAAGTTCGATCTGATGACACCAATTGAAAGATATTGGTACAGTTATCTCTTTCCTAGATGGATTCATGCCAGCGACTCCAAGTTTTATATTTGGAAGCAGAAATTGATGTCAGGCGAATTTAATCAGGTTGATCATGATATTATTAAATCAATAGCCCAAGATATTGTTCAGCGAGAAGGTAGTTTTTGGCAGCGTTATATTGCCGACCTTTCTATGGCAACAGATTTAATCGTTAGTCGTAACAATCAACCACTGTGTATTCAAATTACCAGTGTGAGTGAAGAACTTAATCAACAAAAGTATCAAGCTTGGCAAAATACATTGCGATCGTGGGAAATCGAGAGAGGACTTTTCTTAAGTTACAATCCCAAGGATGCTAATTATGTTAACCAGTTAGTCAACGTGGCACTGCATAACAGTGATTACCTTTCTGGTGGTAAATATTTAAAATTTTCGTAAACTTTCAGGAATTTGATATTCCAGATTTGGATTCTAGCATACATAACTTACCTCCTCATTACAGGTTTTATGGCTAACAAAAGAGAAACTCACAGCTGCGACAATCAAGTAGATACATTTGCTGAAGCTTTAGCGACAGCCCGACAAATGCAGCAAAACTGGCTAACTTACGGGGTTGATTTTGTCAATTTTTACGTTGATGATGTAGATGGAGACTGGCTAGAAACGTGGGGAAATGACGAAATAGTAGGTAATTCTCGATTAGATGCTATTAAAGAATTTTTGATAAGTAAGGATAGTGTAGCTATCAAGGTAAGACAGGATTTAGGAGAGCGATCGCTGTTTGATTTCGCAGTAAACTTAGAAGAATCTTGGAGAATTTCCCAAACCAATGACAGGTTATCTGCTGTGATAAATCTGTTAACCGATGAAGAAAATAGTGTTGATACAGATGACGTTAAGTTATTAGATTTAGCAAATAGTCTGCTGGTAAAGTTGTCAGAGATTTTGTAAAATTTGGAATTATGTTATGGCAAATTGCTTCCAAAGGCTATTTACATTTGTTGCAAACGTTCAATTTTTTATTATGAGCACAGCATTTTGATTTCAGTACTAAGATAAAAAATGTGCTTATTTTATCTTTTTAACTGCGATTTTATACTTGATTTATCAAAACAGAATTCTTCTTCAATTTTTATTACTTGTGAGAAATTCAAGTTTCAGAGTGAAGAGTTAGGCAGAAAAATTTTAAATTCCTAACTCCTCTCATTTACTGCAAAAGTCCAATCAGATGCAAGAAGCCACGACCGGTAATCAGCTCGATGATTAAGGCAATAAAGCCCAGCATGGCAATCCGCCCATTCCATACTTCAGCACTGGTAGTTAGACCCCACTGCCACCCCTCTTTAGGGTACATTTTTACGATTTTTTTCATTTGGGCAGCTTGCGAAAGCTTAAAACTGGGGTTTTTCAGCGCATCAATCACTAAGTCTGCAAGTGCATTAATAAACACTGGATTGGTATTGGGAGCAGGTACGCGACGGAAGTTGTGAATTCCTGATTCTTCTGCTACTTCCCGATACTCAATATCAATTTCTTGTAGTGTTTCAATGTGTTCTGAAACAAAACTAATCGGCACGACAACCAAATCTTTTACGCCTTGTGCGCCTAGTTCTTTAAGAGCATCTTCAGTATAAGGTTGAAGCCATTCTACTGGGCCGACGCGACTTTGGTAAGCCAAGGTGTGGACATTGGGTCGATTGAGGGTTTGTATAATCAGGGCAGTACATTCCTCAATTTCTTGCTGGTAAGGGTCGCCAGCTTCTTCAACGTAGCTTTTAGGAACGCCGTGAGCGCTGAAGAATATATGAACTTCATTCGGGTTAGGAAACTGCTCAAGTTCCTGGGCTATGAGTTCCGCCATTGCTTGCAGGTAGCCTGGTTGCTTGTACCAGGAAGGAATAACGGTGTAATCAATGCCTTGAAGTTTTGGGTCTTCTTGCCAAAGCTTTTCTAAAAGCCGGAAGCTGGAACCACTGGTACTGATAGAAAACTGGGGATATAGTGGTAATATTACCAGATGTTCTATATTATCTTGGATGATCTGTGCGATCGCCTCTTCTGTATAGGGATGCCAATAACGCATTCCCACGTAGATATTAGCTTCTTGTCCCAAATAACCCAACTGTTTTCTTAGAGCTTCCCCTTGCTCTTCTGTGATTCGCCGCAGTGGGGAACCACCACCGATTTGCTTATAGTTTGCTTGAGATGTTTTAGTTCGCCGCGAGGCAATAAACCAAGCTAGGGGCTTTTGCAACCAGCTAAATGGTAGGCGAATGATTTCCGGATCGGAAAATAGGTTGTACAAAAACGGCCCGACATCTTCAAGCTTATCGGGGCCACCGAGATTGAGTAATAAGATGCCTACACGACCCATAGCAGTTACCTTCCCCCCAATCTTTTCAGGTTTTTTACTAATGTTAACAATATATCTTTATTAAAGATAAAGCTTAATAACAAGGAAATATGTAATGGCAACAATTTTAAGGGATTGGAGTTACCGCTATCAATGGTTATATGATAGCATCTCTCGTTTAGCAGCCTTTAGTGTAGGTGGTGAAACCCGTTTTCGGAAACTTGCTTTGCAAGACTTAATAATTCACTCAGATACTCAAGTCTTAGATTTATGTTGCGGTAGTGGTCAAACGACGCAATTTTTGGTAGAATTTTCACAAAATGTAACAGGATTGGATGCTTCACCCAAGTCTTTGCAACGAGCGCAGCAAAATGTACCATTAGCTTCTTATATCGAAGCTTTTGCCGAGGAGATGCCATTTGCAGATAATCTGTTTGATGTGGTGCATACCAGCGTCGCACTACACGAGATGCAGCCTCAGCAATTACGAAAAATTATTAATGAAGTTTATCGGGTGCTGAAGCCAGGCGGAGTGTTTACGTTAGTGGATTTTCACGCTCCGACAAATCCGATATTTTGGACTGGGATATCACTATTTTTGTTGTTGTTTGAAACGGAAACAGCTTGGGAATTATTGAAAACTGATTTGGTTGGATTGTTAACTGAGAATAAGTTTAAAGTGAGTCAGCCAATTTTATATGCAGGTGGTAGTTTGCAAGTGATACAGGCGAAGAAGTAAAGATACTGCATGAACAAGAGCAGGTAAGATACCTGCTCTATCAATGTTAAAGGTGGGTAATTGTTATATTCAAATTAGGGCGTTGTATATTTGCGAGATAATTTATGTCACGCAGAGGAGCCAGTGCGTTGGGCGGCTTTGCCGACTTGAAGCACCTGGCGTCGCGCAGAGACGCAGAGAGTATATGGAGTTTTAGATTTCAATACATAAAATTTAATCCCTTAATTCGGCAACGCCCAAATTAGTTATGATGAAATTTTGAGGTGACTAAAAATGACGCAGGAATTAATAGACCTCAGAACTTGTATTCAGGAAGGACGTTACGCAGATGCTTTGGTAATTGTTGATGAATTAGAGGGAATGAGTAAACAAGCTATTCTGCGAAATATCCAAGCTTATTTAAGGATTCTGCTGATTCATTTGATTAAGAACCAAGTAGAACAACGGTTAACAAATTCTTGGGTTGCTTCTATTCGGAATTCACTTATAGAAATTAAGAAACTCAATCTCAAAGACAATAAGAAATCCTATTATATCAATTTAACCGAATGGGATATCTATGTTGAAGATGAAATAGAATTAGCAGTGGGTGATGCCAGTGTAGAAGTTTTGAATGGAATGTACAATGAATTCCAACTGATTGAAATGGTAGATAGAAAGCAGATTATTCAGACTGCTTTGAAGTTTTTGGCGCTAACTTATTCTTATTCAGCTAGGGAGTTACGCGCAGTTGTGGCTGAAACTTTAACTCAGCTAATCGGTGGAGAAGATTGGAAAGCAGGTAGGCGGTGAAAAAATGACGCAAGAATTAATAGACCTCAAAAAGAGTATTTTGGAAGGACGTTATGCAGATGCTTTGGTAATTGTTGATGAATTAGAGGGAATGAGTAAACAAGCTATTCTGCGGAATATCCAAGCTTATTTAAGGATTCTGCTGATTCATTTGATTAAGAACCAACTAGAACAAAGGTTAACTGGTTCATGGGTAGCTTCTATTCGTAATTCAGTTCGAGAAATTAAAAAGCTGAATATCAAAGACAATAAAAAATCCTATTATATCAACTTAAACGAATGGGATACCTATATGGAAGATGAAATAGAAGCAGCAGTGCGTGATACTAGCGTGGAAGTTTTGAATGGAATGTACAATGAATTTCAACTGGTTGAAATGGTGGATAGAAAGCAGATTATTCAGACTGCTTTGAAGTTTTTGGCGCTAACTTACTCTTATTCAACTAAGGAGTTACCCGCAGCTGTGGCTGAAACTTTAACTCAGCTAGTCGGTGGAGAAGATTGGAAAGCAGGTAGGCGGTGAAAAAATGACGCAAGAATTAATAGACCTCAAAAAGAGTATTTTGGAAGGACGTTATGCAGATGCTTTGGCAATTGTTGATGAATTAGAGGGAATGAGTAAAAAGGCAATTCTGCGTCAGATTAAATCGTTTTTAAGGATTTTGCTGATTCATTTGATTAAGAACCAAGTAGAACAACGGTTAACAAATTCTTGGGTTGCTTCTATTCGCAATGCAATCCGCGAAATTAAAGAAGTGAATATCAAAGATAATAAAAAATCTTACTACATTGATTCAGATGAGTGGGAGAATTTCATAGAAGAGGAAGTTATTGAAGATGCAATCGCAGATGCTAGCGATGAAGTAATGAATGGTAAATTTACTCGCTCTCAGTTGTCAACAATGCTAAATAAAAACCAAATTTCAACTACAGCAATTAGTTTGCTGGCTTTAACATATACTTATTCGGCAAAGGAATTACCAGCGATTATGGATGATTATCTCAGTCAGCTAGCTGGTGGAAAAGATTGGATAAATCGGGAAAATTGAAGCGATCGCTTCCCAAATTTCACTTTTTTATTAAAAAATATGCTGTAGCATACTCAGGCAACTGGTTGATATACTGACCAAATTCTCTTTGATTCTTAAAAATCCCTGCTAAAAAATCGAGTTGATAAAGATTGGGTAAAAATGCTCCGCCTGTATCAGCCATAACTCCCATTTGCAGATGTTTGCGACCATTTTTATTATGTTCAATGACAATCACTTTACCTAAACCAATATTTAGAACATCCCCAGCAAAGGTTACTCCTGGTTTAATAGAAATTTTTGCATCTATTTTATATCCATAGCCTTTAATGGCATCAACCTCTCTAAAATACCAATAACGTTTTTGTGCTGTTGCTTTTAATCCGCGAATATAAGATATTCCATTATTTCTATCTACATTAAAAAATGCCTTATAACCATCTGTAAAGTTAATCAGTACTGTTCCTTGCATCAGAGCTTCTTCTAAGCCATTTCTGGTTAGATAAGCGAGACTTTTAACTTTCCCAAAGTCTCTACCACCTGGCTCATAAATCCCAGATAAAACATCCTGTTTCGTATATCTAGTATAGAACTTATCGTTATTAGAGTTTTCTTTTAAGCTATAAATTGCTGTATTAAAATTAGAACTTTTTTTGCGAGAACCGGAGTGAGTAAAGACAGCATATTTAGTAATTCTTAATTGTTTTTGGTTCTTATTTTTTTGGTTATAGGCAGTCCATTTGATCACTCGAAAATTTGTATTGATAAACTTAGGATCTTGTAAACGAGTCGCTCGATTATTAGCAATATCCTCCTTTAAAACAACAATCATGAAATCTAAAGTCTTAAGAACATCTGGCACAGTAACTCCTTGAGTGGAGAGCATTCCTGTACGCTGAATATCTGGGTCTTCCGAAGCGTAGTCTTGAAAATATTTTCTGGTATTAACGAGAACGGTTAATAAATCTTTTTGATTGAAGTTAACCTTAGAAATTGGCAGTTTAACTGGAGTCACAACCTGACTGCCATTAATGCTAAATTTATATTTTTTGAACTCATCGACAACTGGATAAGGTGCAGATGACGCTAACAAATTCTGCGGAATCTCATCAGATGTTTTTTGAGCAACAAGTTGAAGTGAAACGGGATTTTCTTGGGTTAATTGTTTAGTTTTTGACTGAGTATATAGATGATTACTGACCAAACTTACAACTAATAAAGCAGCACAACCTAGTGTAAAGCGAAATTTTTGGCTGAATAGGATTTTCATAACTGAAAGAATAAATTTCTAATACTAAATAATAAACGTTAAGTTTCGATCACCTCACGCACTAATTGCGCCAACTTTTGGGCACTATCGGGAACTGCGATCGCATGAGCTTTTTCTCCCATCTTTGCTAACTCTTCCGGTGAGTGCAACAAGTTCAACACATTACTTTGCAATGTTTGTGCCGTTAACTCCGATTGTTTCAGCGTTAACGCCGCACCAGTTTTTGTAAATACCTCTGCATTGTAGGATTGATGGTCTTCTGCGGCAAAGGGGTAAGGAATTAAAATCGCTGGCGTTCCACACACTGCTAATTCTGTCAAGCTACCGGCACCAGAACGAGTAATGGCTAAAGAAGCTCGTTGTAACAACGCTGCCATATTGTTGTAAAAAGGTAAGGCTATGTACTGTGGATGTTTGAGACTATCTGCTTCTGGATCGCGATCGCCAGTTAAATGTACTACATAAACACCAGCAGCAAACCAAGCATTCGCAGATTCGCGCACTAATTTATTGATGGCAACTGCGCCTTGGCTACCACCAAAGACGACAATTAAAGGAACACCATCAGGAATGGCTAAATCTAGTGGTGCATTAATTGCCCCGTCGAGGAATTGCTCTCTTACAGGAGTGCCAACACAGACATTTGTGCATCGTGGCAAATACTTAGCAGCTACTTCAAATCCTAAAGCTACCACACTACACCAAGGACCAAAAAAGCGAGTTACTTTCCCCGGTAAGGCGTTAGATTCGTGGAAAACCATCGGCAAACCGAGAGAACGCGCTGCAATCACGGCTGGCGCGGCAATATAGCCTCCTGTGGTAAACACTCCTTGAAAATTTCCCTGTTTAAGAATTCGTCTAACTTCCAGAATTGAACGAACGAGTTTACCCAAAATGCGAATCGAGGAGAGACCAAACCCTTGCTGAAACCCTTCAACTGCAATAGTATTCAAGGGATACTCTTTAGGGACAAGTTGAGTTTCTAGCCGATTGGGTACTCCCAACCATTCAATCTCATAATCTGGAAGTTTTTGAGCCAGGGCGATCGCTGGAAACAAATGTCCACCAGTCCCACTGGCAGCTATTAATAATCGTATCGGTGCGTTTATCAATCAAACCTCTACCCTTTAGCGCCTAATTTAACTAAGATAAAACAATTTCCTTACCTTCTCTAATCAAATCAGTAAATTCTTACCAATGACTAACATTATTGCCGCCTTAGTGAGACACCAACTCAGATTATCAACCAGCATCGGGTTGATTTCCTTCCTGCTGACACTTGGTTTAACAAGTGATTGGCAACGCACTCAAGCGACTACACCACAGCAATTAGTCCAAAATGTACCAGCCAATCTGACAAACCTGTTGACACAAATTGATGCAGCCGCAAGCCAAGGCAATGTTCAAGGGGTGTTGCAATTCTACAGCCCCAATTTTATTCATGGGGATGGGTTAAACCGCCAAACCCTAGAAAAGTCCTTGATTTCACTCTGGCAACGATATCCTAAATTACAATACTCTACAAAACTGCTATCTTCAAAACCTGAAGGTAATGCCATCATCGCCGAAACAGAAACAAAGATCACTGGCTTACCCTCCGGTAATGGTAATAATATGACTCTCAATGCCACAATTAAATCGCGTCAGCGCATTACAGGCGGAAAAATCGTCCGCCAAGATATTTTGTCAGAACGCACCCAACTTACCTCTGGAAGCAAGCCACCGAAAATTGATATTAAATTACCGCAGCAGGTGAAAGTTGGTCAGAAGTATAATTTTGATGCGATCGTTCAAGAGCCACTTGGTGATGATTTTCTACTAGGAACAGCGCTAGAGGAGCCTATTCAAGCAAATAAGTTTCTCAACCCCACATCAGTAGATTTGGAATTACTTACATCTGGTGGACTGTTTAAAGTCGGAAAAGCACCACTTACTCCTGGTAGCCAATGGATTTCTGCTGTCATCCTGCGAGGCAATGGGATGACGATGGTAATTCAGCGCCTGCAAGTGGTAAAGAAGTAGTGTCACGAGTGTCTGAATTACTCGAATGAGTGCAGGATTTACTGAAATAAGTAAGTCAAATAAGCTTTTGAGTAAGTTAGATGAGCTTTTGCTTACGGAAAATACCAAAATTAGTAATCAAACTGGGGTTTGAGTAAGTCAAATAAGCTTTTACTTGCGGAAAACACTAAAATGAGTAAGCAAACTGGGGTTTGAGTAAGTCAAATGAGCTTTGACTTATTAAATTTGACTTTATGTATTTTTCAGATGAAGTAATACCGTTTAAATAATTACTGATTTTGTGGCGATCGCAAGCCTTGTAATACTAAGAGCAAAAATTTACCCCATTCCGCCGCCAAAGGGATTTCTGTAAACGGAACCCGCACTGAGTTAGTAGATTCCGAAAATAGAAATTCTAACTCTATAGAACGACCTTTATCCGGTGGATTTTCAACATCTACAGATTTGCCATCTATCAAAAGGTAGATTTGCTGGACATGAAGTAGAGAGAATGTTTCTAATTTAATCGGCCCTTGAGGCGTGGGTTTTCCCCAAGTTAAATTGTTGCCTTTTTGACCCAACACAGCATAAATATCATACTTAGCCCGTTCAAATTGCTCTGCCCAGGTGCGATAGGCTTCAACTTTTTGATATTCCTTCGAGCCTTGCCAAGCCAACCAGAAAAATATTACTAACAGGGGCAACCACAAAAGACCGCGTTCCATCGTTTATAAAATTCCTGAATAATGATGAAGTAAAACTTGTAACTAAAAGTGCAAAATCCCCCAATAAGGGATGCAGATAAGTTATGGTAGTGAGAAAACTGGCAAAAAGCGGTGATGAGTTTATATGAAAAAGCTTATATTGTTGTGCCTATTTGTCATTGGGCTGGGATCTGCCATATTTGGTTTCCTGAATTTTCAGGGATTGGCAGCTAAAGGAGAGTTTGAGACGATTTTGCTTGATTTTCGGGAAGATATTCCATCATCTGTAGTGGAACAGAATTTGCAAGCGATCGCCAAACAATACAACCTTACACCCCAATTAGACAACAAGTTTTCTAAAAAAGATAATGTGTATATTATCAAGGGCGATCGGCAGCGACTTCAAGAACTGAAAAAATCTAAATTTGCCCAAGCTACAGAATTCATTGAGCCAAATTACATCTACACAAAGATTCCCCAACCAGGTGAAGCCGCTTGGTTAGGAGAATTTTTGCGACCTCAAGAAGATGATGAAACAAGTCCCTCATTAACTGGCCCCAATGACCAATATTACAGCAAGCAGTGGAACTTGCACCAAATCGGCATTGAAGGCGCATGGAGTCAAACCAAAGGCAGTGGGATCACAGTTGCGGTAATTGACACTGGGATTACCAAAGTGCGGGACTTGTATGAGACAAAATTCGTCAAAGGCTATGATTTTGTTAACGACCGAGAAGAAGCCAAGGACGATAACGGACACGGTACTCATGTTGCCGGAACTATTGCCCAAGCCACAAATAATAAATATGGTGTAGCTGGAATTGCCTACGAAGCCAGTCTGATGCCGTTAAAGGTACTTAGTTCCTATGGAGGTGGTACCGTTGCCGATATTGCCGAAGCGATTAAATTTGCTGCTGATAAAAACGCAGATGTGATTAATATGAGCTTAGGCGGTAGCGGTGAAAGCCAATTGATGAAAGAAGCGATCGCTTATGCCCATCGAAAAGGGGTAGTTATTATTGCCGCAGCCGGAAATGAAAGCGCCAATGGTGCAAGCTATCCAGCCCGCTATCCCTACGTAATCGGCGTTTCGGCAATTGGCCCAGATGGCGAAAAAGCGCCTTATTCTAACTTTGGTGCAGGGGTAGATATCTCTGCTCCTGGTGGTAGTGAAGCTGGTAAGATTCTCCAAGAAACTATCGACGAAAAGGGCGAAGCGGTATTTTTGGGCTTCCAGGGTACAAGCATGGCTTCTCCACACGTTGCTGGTGTTGCAGCATTAATCAAAGCTGCTGGCATCAAAGAACCAGATGAAGTTTTAAAAGTCCTCAAGCAGTCGGCGCGAGTTATCCAGGATGATGGTTTAAACTATTATGGCGCTGGACAACTCAATGCCGAAGCAGCAGTCAAACTAGCCTTCGCAGGGCAAATCAGTTTCACAGATTTCTTCCGATGGTTACGGGATAATGGCTATTTTAACCCCGGCTTTTGGATTGATGGTGGTGCGATCGCGCTGTTACCTAAGATTTTAATGGTAGTTGGTTCCTATCTGCTAGCTTGGTTTTTACGGGTTTACTTCCCATTCACTTGGAGTTGGTCTTTATCCAGTGGCTTAATTGCTGGCAGTTCTGGGTTATTCTTCCTCAAAGGAATCTATATCTTTGATCTTCCCCAGTGGCCTTTGCGAGTTTTGGGTAGTTCAATTCCCGAACTAGGCAATACCCTCCAGGGAACTGATGCCTTGAATCCCCTGTTTGCCAGCGTACTAATTCCCATTGTGTTAATGGCATTGCTACTAGGACATCCTAGCTGGAAATGGTTTGCCATTGGTTCAACCTTAGGTGTAGCAGCGTGCTTGACAGTAAGCGCGTTTTACAATCCAGCAGTTTGGGGTTTAGGAAGTGAGAACTTAGCGCGCCTCTTCCTCATCGTCAATGCCCTAATTTGTTATGGACTTGCTCGTTTAGCATTGAAAAACGAAGAAAAAATCGCATAAATGGAAAATGGGGCATTGGGCATTGGGCATTGGGCATTGGAATGAATTTTTATAACTCCTAACTCCCCACTCCCCACTCCTTACTCAGCTTGCTCCAATTCGCGCCGGAACTGGCTTGATTCTACTCAACTCCCCACTCCCCACTCCTTACTCAGCACTCAGCACCCTTAACTCATCACTGTTTATGATTACACTTACAGGCACAATCCAACATCGTGATATTGGCACAGGCGCATGGGCGTTAGTCACAGAAGAAGGCGTTACTTACGAAATCCTCAGAGGGGCTGACAAAGACTTACTTAAAGCTGGACAAAAAGCAAAGGTTAAAGGACAGGTGCGTGAAGATATTATGACAGCTGCCATGATTGGCCCTGTCCTAGAGGTCAAATCTTTTGAGGTAATTTAGTTCTGACTTGCTGTAAAATCTAGAACCTCTTGAAGACGACTTCTAAACTCACCTTTGGGATGACCCCCTTTTACCTCACCCACAATCTGAAATTCTCCTTCTGGAGAATTGCAGATAATGTAAGTAGGCCATCCCATTTCTGATTTATCAGGATACTGAGTCAATAAAATTTTGCGATACTTGCGGTAAGCAGCCGTATCTTGCATTTTTACATCGATAAATTCTAAACCCAGTTCCTCAGTCACCTTTTTGTCATAAAAAGACATTTTGTGGCAGATGCCGCACTCTTCTGAAGAGAACTTAATTACAGCTAAACTCATGGGTTGCCGACCTTACGGTGAGACAAAATACTTTAGAAAGACTACATAATAAAGATTGTAGCAATTTATGGTAAAACAAAAAGAGCCTTTATCGGTCTTTCGGCAGGCTCAGGGTAAGACCTGCGTTGCCCTGAGCAATTTGACAGGTGTAACAGTTAGCCCTTCGACAAGCTCAGGGTAAGACTTGTCGAACTGCTGACTATATATAACACTTGCTGTTTGCGTAGCGTCTCGTAGAGAAAGTCCAAACTGCTCAGTACAAGTGCTCAATACCCAATGTCTATTTAGCAAGACCATGTTCTAGAGCAAAACGAACTAACTCTGTACGGCTATTGGTGCCGGTTTTACTAAACAAACGACTGACATACTTTTCTACATTGCGGACACTGGTTTCTAAGCGACGGGCGATTTCTTTGTTCATCAACCCTTCAGCGACTAAGTTTAAAACACTTTGTTCTCTAGGGGTCAAATCAATTTTGAAAGGGGCTGGGGATAGGGAAATAGCATTTCTTTGAGTTAACAATGCCTTGATTTGGGCAATCTGATTGGCTAGTTCAGCAAGATCAGGGGTTTCAGCGCCATCTCCCGTAGTTGAAGCTTTGGCGGCGCGGCGGGCTAGCAAATTTTCGACTATGGCCACTAACTCATCCGGATCGAAGGGTTTGGGTAGATAGGCATCAACACTAGCATGATAGCCTTGGATGCGATCGCCTGTCATGCCTTTAGCGGTTAAAAATACCACCGGAAGCGCTTGGAATCGGGGGTCATCTCGCATTTGCTTGAGGAACTGATAGCCATCTACCTGAGGCATCATCACATCGGAAATCACTAAATCAGGTGTATTCATCTGCATCCATTCCCAACCTTCAAGGGCGTTACTGGCGACTTGAACGCTGAAACCGCTCTCTTGCAAATAATCTTTCACGGCTTCCCGTATTCCTGGTTCATCATCCACCAGTAACAATTGTGCTGACATTTAAAATTACCTTGAGTTTATCTTTTTCCAATTTAGCGAAAGTTGACAAGCATTGAACAGCCTGAATTTACCTCTACCGCCCCCAAAGCTTGTAAAGTTGACATCTCTGCCTCAGTCAACCCTTCAACATCTGTAATAATTGTGCCTTCATAAGGGCGATCTGGCCGCAAAGTTGTCCAGCATTTCCCTGTAGCAATATGCCAACAATTGATCGTTTCATCCTGGCTACCGCTGAGGAGAGTTTGCTCGTCTGGACTCAAACTGAGTGACCATACCCAATTTTGGTGATTCTCTAGTGTAGCAAGGCAGTGTCCAGTAGCCAGATGCCAAATTTTGATGGTGCGTAGGCGTAGCCCGTCGTAGACATCACTACTACTGCTAATCATGCGGCTATTGTCAGCAGTGAACAGAATACAGACAATTTGTCCGGTATGCCCGTGGAATATCCGAAGACAGCTTCCGGTGTGAATGTCCCACAGTTTGACGGTCTGCTCATCACCACCAGTGGCAACATATTGATGATCTGGACTGACGGCAACTGCCCAAACGCGGTTTAAGTCTGCTTCCCAAGTATGCAGACATTCTCCTATCTTAACATCCCACTGTTTAGAGGAGAGAAGCGATCGCTTAGGTAATTTTTGCTTGATAGCGATGCTGCCTGTGCTACTCTAATATGCTGAACCAAGTTTCTAAATCTGCGATCGCCTGAAAATCTAACAATGCTTCACCAAGATTTTCTAATTGTTCTAAGGAGAGAGCTTCAATCCGTTCTAGTACTGGTTGGGATAATTCTCCCACGCGACGAGTAAGTTGACGGAGAATGAGCGATCGTTCTCCTTCTTGTCGTCCTCGTAGTTCGCCTCGTTGTTCTCCTCGTTGTTCCCCTTCTGCTAGAATTTCCTGATAAATTACTGACTCGCGCATCATACCCTCCCGAAATAATTGTTGAATCAAGTCCTTTTTATATTTTAACCCCGCTAAGATTTGAGTATAGGTGGAGATTTCTGGTCGTTGTTCTGGCTCAAGTTGATTCACTCGTTCCACAACTTTTTGCAACAAGGCTTGGGGTTGGGTGGTTGCTGTTAGTGGTGCTAATGGTAACAATGCTGGCTCATTGAGAAATAGTTCAGGATTTTCTAACCACATGGAAATTACACGATATTCGTGACGGGTGTTTTCAACACTGAAGACGGTTTCAATGACTGTTTCTGCTGTAGGAGGAAGTAATAAGACGACAACTTGCGTGATTGGCAAACGATACAACCGATATAACCGTACCCAATAATCGAGCATCCGCAGGGGTAGAGGTGGTATCGATTCGAGTTTGGTTTGAAATTCTAAATGGAGAATGCGTTCTTGTAGTTGTAAGAATGTGACGTAATCAGCGCGAATTGGTTCGATACTCAATTCAGTTTTGAGGACTGTGACAGCAGTTTGGGGTGTTCCTAATACCCAACTGGCAAAGGTAACGGGGTGTTTTTCCGACAGGAGTTTGCACAGGTTATCAAAGGACATTAATTAATGATGGACATTCTCACTACTAATATAAGGTGGGTGTTGCCCACCCTACTTTGTATAAAACTATAACGGACGGTAAACGCGATAGTTGATTTCAGGGAAGATATTATCCATTAACTCAACTTTTTCCAGCCAACCACTGTCAATTTTGCCGATTTTAACGTCTTCGTAGAGCTTATTGAACCGCATCAGATGCGATCGCGTTCGTCTAACTGCATAAGGTACCATTGTTCCCGTCCGCATAATAAATGCCCAGTCAGAAGATTGTGCTAATAACAATTCCCGCGCTGCTTGGTTCAAGGCTTTCCACCCCAACTCATCCTCCGGTTCCAGGTGCGATATTTCAATCATCCGTTCTGGGGCTTTGTGCAAATGCGGATAAACCCACGCATTTGTTTCATTCAACCAATACTCGTGGAAACCCTTGAAACCCCAACTGGATTGTGAAGGACGACAGACTTGCTGCGTTGGATGCGATCGCAAATAATCTGCCAAGTGGGTCATTTGATATGTTCCTTGGTCATACCACGACTTACGGAATAAATAATCAATAAACCAGGGACCTTCATACCACCAATGTCCAAATAACTCTGCGTCATAGGGCGAAACGATAATTGGCGGCCGCTGCATTATACCATACAGATGCTCGGCTTGCCGTTCTCGGTTATACATAAAGTTAGCAGCGTGTTCAGCTGCCTTTTCTTTAGCCCAATAAGGATCGTAGAGTGCCTTATCTGAAAGTCCTAAGCCACGCCCAGTAATTTTGTGATACTTAATACCCGTATTTTTCCGCTGACCATTGGGCATGATATAGGGCTTGATGTACTCATATTCTGCTTCCCAGCCCAAATCTTTGTAAAATTCCCGATATTCCGCCGCCCCAGGATAGCCTACCTCAGAAGACCATACCTGTTGGGACGATTCCTGATCTCGACCAAAGACAGCAACACCAGTTTCTGTATAAATTGGGGCATAAGTGCCAAAGCGCGGACGGGGACGGGAGTAAAGGATGCCGTGTCCATCGGTAAGGAAGTAGCGTAACCCAGCATCGGCTAGCATCCGTTCTAAACCTTCATAGTAGGCGCATTCAGGCAACCAAATACCTCTGGGTGCTTGTCCAAAGGTTTGCTCGTAATGTTCGCAGGCTACCTGAATTTGCGCCCATACTGCTTGGGGATACATTTTCATCAACGGCAAATAGCCGTGAGTAGCGCCGCAAGTGATGATTTCCAGGTTGTTACTGTCTTGGAGCTGCTTAAAAGCTGTCACCAAGTCACCCTTGTAGCGTTCCCATAGCTGACGCGCTTCCTTAAACTCAGTAATGTAATGTTCGGCTAAATAACGAAGATGCCCATTATTGATATTATGTTCTGCTTCTAGTTGTATAAGTTCTTCTAGTTGGGTTAAGTGTGCGTCATAGCGTTCTTGAAGCAGAGGATCACGAAGCATCGACACTAAAGGTGGTGTCATACTCATCGTGATTTTAAAGTCGATACCGTCTCGCTTTAAGCCTTCAAATACTTTCAATAAGGGGATGTAAGTTTCTGTGATGGCTTCATAGAGCCATTCTTCCTCCAGCACGTAGTCACTTTCCGGGTGACGA
>NZ_JBGTFY010000163.1:0-11770 GCF_041747015.1 Nostoc sp. | reverse complement strand
TCTAAACCTTCAAGACAAAAACCTATAACTTTAAATATTGAAAGTAACACGTATCAATACCACAAAATTGCTGAACTTTCAGGTGTTGCAATCTTTGAAGTCACCGCAACCGATGGAAAAATACCAGATGCTAAAGCTAGAGTTACTATTCATCAAGAAGTTACTAAACTGATTGCTGAAAATCTCCTAATTTTTATTACCGAAGAACGCACCCGTAGTCTTTGGTATTGGGTGAAACGAGAAGGAAGTAAAAGCTTCGTTCGTGACCATTTATATGTCAAAGGTCAACCAGGAGACTTATTTTTAAGCAAGCTTGGTTCTTTAGTCATTGATATTACTGAGTTAGAACATGGTGAACCGACTGTTGTTGAAATTGCCTATAAACTACAACGCGGTTTTGATGTTGAGCCAGTAACTAAGAAGTTTTACAAAGAATTTCAAGAGCAACACCAGAAGTTTTTGCAGTTTGTTAAAGGAATTGATAATGAGACAGATAGACGTTGGTATACATCGGTAATTCTGAATCGCCTGATGTTTGTTTATTTTCTCCAACGTAAGGGTTTTATTGATAATAAAGATTTAAATTATCTGCAAAATAAGCTGGAAATAAGTAAGCAAATGGGTGAAGATTATTTTTATAGTGAATTTCTCAAGGCTTTGTTTTTTGAAAGCTTTGCTAAACCTGAGATTGACCGAGATTTATCTGTTCAGGAATTGGTAGGAAAGGTTAAATACCTGAATGGTGGTCTATTTATGAAACATCATATTGAAGATAAATATGATATTTCTATAGTTGATGAGGCGTTTGAACAAGTTCTAGATTTATTTGAGCGTTATTCTTGGAATCTCGATGATACGCCGGAAGGTAAAGATGATGAGATAAATCCCGATGTTTTAGGATATATTTTTGAAAAATACATTAATCAAAAGGCTTTTGGGGCGTATTATACTAGACCGCAAATTACAGAATATCTTTGTGATAGAACTATTCACAAGTTAATTGTAGACCGCGTAAATGATGCACTATCTGATAAGTATAAACGATTTGAGGATATCAATGAACTTCTGATTAAGTTGGATTTAAACGTTTGTCGTCTATTAATGGAAGATATTCTTCCTAATTTATCAATTCTTGACCCAGCTTGCGGTTCTGGTGCTTTTCTTGTAGCGGCGATGAAAACGCTAATTCAAGTTTATAGTGCGGTAATTGGGACTATTGAGTTGATGGGTAGTTGCTCTCTGAAAAAGAACCTCGAAGATATCCAAATTTCCCATCCATCAGTACTTTATTTTATCAAAAAGCGGATTGTTTCTGATAACCTCTATGGTATAGATATCATGGAGGAAGCAACGGAAATTGCTAAACTACGTCTTTTCTTAGCTTTGGTTTCTTCGGCTCACGATGTGGAAGAGTTAGAACCTTTGCCTAATATTGATTTTAATATTATGGCGGGTAATTCGTTAATTGGTTTAATTAAAGTAGATGATACTGCTTTTGATGCTGTGGGAAATTCACTACAAGGAAATCTATTACAGTCTTTAGCCGCAGATAATTACAAGAGAATTCTGGAAGAAAAGAATAAATCTGTTGAACTGTACAAAAAACACGCTTTTTTATCTAAGGAATTACCCGATACAGATACACCTCAAGAGACTCGATTGATACACATCCGTAAAAGTATTGAAGAACTCAACAAAAAATCGCAAGCAAAGTTAAATGTTTTGCTGTTGGATGAGTTTAGTAAGCGTTTGGGTATTAAATATGAGGAGGTTCAGTTAACTGGAAAATCACAAAAGCGGGTTTTGAAGGTTGAGGATATTGCAGCTTTGAAGCCGTTTCACTGGGGTTATCATTTTGACAAGGTTTTAGAACGCGGCGGTTTTGATGCAATTATCACTAATCCACCTTGGGAAGTGTTTCAGACAGACGAAAAAGAATTTTTTCAGCAATATGACAGTTTAATTCGTAAGAAAAAGCTGGATATAAAAGATTGGGAAAAGCAGCGTGAGGAAATGTTGCAATATCCAGAAATTCAAGAAGCTTGGCTCAACTATAGTAGTGGCTATCCTTATGTTAGTGCTTATTTTAAAAAAGCTGAACAGTATCAAAACCAACGCTCAGAGATGAATGGTAAAAGTGTAGCTCGAAAAATTAATCTGTACTTTCTATTTGTCGAGCAGTGTTTTAATCTCTTACGTTCAGGTGGTGAGTGCGGAATTGTAGTTCCTAGTGGTATCTACACAGACTTGGGGACTAAGCAATTGCGGGAGATGTTGTTTAGTCAAACTAAAGTTACTGGTTTATTCTGTCTTGAGAATCGCAAGGAAATCTTTGAAGGTGTTCATCGCAGTTTTAAAATAGTTGTCCTTACTTTTGTTAAAGGTAGTATAACAACAGAATTTCCATCTGCTTTTATGCGTCATGATGTGCAGGAACTTCAAAGGTTTCCTAGTGATGATAGCTTGCAGATTAGCGTTGAGATGGTGCGTAAACTCTCGCCTGATTCACTATCTGTAATGGAGTTTAAGAACGAGGTAGACATTTGCATTGCTAAAAAAATGCTGAAGTTTCCGTTACTAGGTGAAAAGATTGAAGGGAAGTGGAATCTATCTCTTAGGCAAGAGTTAAATATGACTAGCGATAGTCATTTATTCAAGCAACAGCCTGGTAAAGAAAGATTACGTCTATATGAAGGTAAGATGATTCATCAGTTCACTCATCTATATGCTGAACCAAGATATTGGGTGGATGAACAAGAAGGAAGAAAAGCTTTATTAGGGCAGAATAAAGATGATAAACATCAAAAATTAGATTATCAAAGCTACCGTTTAGGTTTTAGAGCCATAGCTAGGAATACTGATGTTAGAACACTTATTATAGGAGCAATACCCAAAAATATATTTTGTGGTAATTCGATTTTAGTTATTTCTGGAATGACTAACATATCAAGTGATGAAATAGTTTTTGCTCAAGCTATTTTAAATTCATTTACACTTGATTTTTATGCTCGGCAAATGGTATCTGCAAACATTAATATGTTCTACATTTACCAGTTACCCGTTCCACGTTTAACGAAAAGCGATCGCTACTTCAACGATATTGTACAACGCGCTGCCAAACTCATCTGCACCACACCAGAATTTGACGAACTCGCGCAAGAAGTCGGTCTAGTTTCCCATCAACAAGGCGTTACCGATGAAACAGAACGCGCTAAATTACGCGCTGAACTCGATGGGATGGTAGCACACCTTTACGGTTTAACCGAAGATGAATTTAGCTACATCTTGACTACATTTCCGATTGTGAATGCAACAGTTAAAGAAGCAGCATTGTCAGCTTACCGTAACTTTGCCCCAATGTTTGGAAACTCAAAAATTAGGACTTACGCAAAAGTACACGCTGTAGGAGCAATTCATGATGTTACTGTATGAAAGAATCTCAACATAATCCGATAACTACCAATACAGTTTGGTTAAGATGCATAGGCACTTATTGATCCCCCTTAGTCCCCCTTAAAAAGGGGGAAATAGAGCCATTCTTAGCCCCCCTTTTTTAAGGGGGGTTGGGGGGGATCGATTTTAATAATATTAAGATCACTGACCATCAGTAGTCGTTGATGGTGGCAATTGTGGAGACTCAATCTGAGGCTCAGGCTGCGGTTGAGGGTTGAGAAATTCTTGCCAAGTCCTAATTTGCTCTCGCGCCGCACTATAAGCAGCACTACCGCGTGGAATTGATTTAGCAATTTCAATCCCTCTGGCAATATCAGACTCACCTTGAGAGCGTGCTATTTCTAACAATTGCTGACCCCACTGGTCAATAGCCAGATTCGCATCCATACGTAAGATGCTATTGTTTGAAACTCGATCTGCCAACCGTATGGCCTCAACCAAGGCTTCTGGTGTGCCAACCGCCCCCATTTCCTGCGCTTTTCTCCAGTTTTCTCTAGTGCGGAGTTGCCCTTCCCAATCATTTATTGCAGCTTGTGCTTCCCCAGAAAGCGCCCTTCCCGACGAGGCAATTTGTTGAGCTGCGCTAATGGCGGCGGTAAGATTTCCACTCTGAGCTAGTTCTTGTGCCTGGTCTAAGTAAGGTTGGTCTTGAATTCGCTGAATCTTTCCGACCCAAGTCCGAATTTTTTTCCGTGCTTCAGGATATAATGCCCGACCTTTACGGATTTGGCTGGCTTCTGAGATAGCAGCTTGCAAGGAATTAATATCCTCAAATACCGCGACCTGTTCGGCGCGTTCTAAGTAAGGTTGGTCTTCAATTGTCTCTACTTGGGCATTCCAGCGACCAATCTCTTGCCTAGCTTCCGTAGCTCTAGGATTACTAGCAGGGATGAGCTGCACTTGGGCGATCGCTGCTGTTAAATTATTGACTGTTCCTTGACTAGCTAATATTCTCGCTTTTTCTAGATTGGCAACATCTTCAATTTCCAACTGCCAACTAGCAATCAGTTTTTGTGCCTCGTTATACACTGGTCTTGATGGCTCAATTAGTTGTGCTTGAGCGATCGCTGCCTCTAAACCAGAAACGTTACCGATCCAAGCACTCCTTTTGGCGTCAGCTATGGCGATAAAGTCATCTGTTTCGCCTTGTAGTTTCGTAATCTCTGGTATTTGTCTAGCAATATTCAGGGCTTCATCTGCATCCCGCTTATCTAGTTTCGCCTGTGCCAACTCCAGCATTTTGCGTCCAAATGCGGGAATCGCTTCTTGAGCTTTTTGATAAATGTAACTTTCTTGCCCAATGGACTCGGCTAACTTAATCGCTTCTAATAAATTATCAACAACTTTGCTACTTGCTAAGTTTTCAGCTTTTCCTAACTTATCGCCATCTTCTCGCGCTGTGACAATTAGACGATTCAATTGGTCGTATTTAATACCCGCCCAGTATTGATTATCTACGCGCAGCATTCTGGCGGATAACATAAACGCCGATTGCCAACGCCGTTCTCGGACTTCAGCGATCGCACTGTTGTATGTGGTTTCTCCCTTCGACCAAATCAACTGCCATTTGTCAATTTGCTCATTGACTAATTTGTAAGCTGTTACCTCTTGGGGTATTTTTTGAGCAGTAGCGATCGCTTCCTCTAAATTCCCTGTTTGGAAACTTTGATCAGCTAGCTTCAAAATATCCCGTGACCATTCTTCGATGAAACGATCAATTTCTCCATGCAACGGGTGATTTTGTGGTAGTTCTTTTACCAGAGCGATCGCTTGTAATAGGTCGTTCACTGTCTCCTTAGAAGCCGCCAACTGAGCGCAGTGTAGCCGCACCGAAGCACTTGCCAGTGGCCAGAAAATTGATGGGCAGTTAGGAGCAGTTGGCAGCTTTAACAGCATTGCCATTGCCAAGAATCCTACACTGCCGGGAATCAACATTAGTAGTACTAGCCACCATACCCGGCTTTTCATCCAGCGTGGCCATTTTCCAGAAGTACTACTGAGTTGGGCAGTCTCTTCTGAATGACTATTTATAGGTAATCCTTTTGAATCGTTTTTTTTTCGCCGCTTCACTGACTTGGAGGTAGAACCAGTAGCTGGAACACCAAATGGTTGAGTTTCACCGAATTGCTCTGTTCGGGATAATCTTTTGTTTTGATCTGGCTCTCTTTCTCTGGCTGAAGACCAACTGTCTGGAATATCCCGCTCTGTCATCTCTCACACCAAAATAATTGAGTAGCGTTCTGTTTTAGGTTGATAATTCCATTGTTGCCATAGTAACTTTCTCGTGACTAAAAAGCTACTTTTTTGATTATCCCTCTCCACAGAATAGCATTATCAATCTAAAAAATCAGTGCTGTTTTATACTTTATCCTGAAACGGTAGAGTCAGCTTGCAAATCGGCAATCAGTTGAGCCAAATCATCGCTACTTGCCTGGTAAACGTTGCCGCAAAAGTCGCAAGTTGCTTCAGCGCCATCATCTTTAATAATCATATCTTGTAGTTCGGCTTCTCCCAAAATCTTGAGTGCCCCCAAAACGCGATCAAAAGAACAACTACAGTGAAAGCGCAATATTTGCCTTTCGGGAAAGATTACTAACCCCATGTCTCCTAGCAGATCATTAAAGATTTCAGTCAAAGTTTTCCCAGCTTGCAACAACGGTGTAAATCCTGCGAGACTTGCTACCCGTGATTCCAACTTTTCTACTAGGGCTTCGTCTCTGGCAGCTTTAGGCAATACTTGCACTAATAATCCTCCAGCCGCAGTTACTCCACCTGCTCCCACGAACACGCCTAAAACTATAGCTGAAGGCGTTTGTTCGGAATTCATCAGATAATGAGCCACATCATCGCCAATTTCCCCAGAAACTAGTTCCACTGTACTAGAGTAAGGATAACCATAACCGATATCCCGGACAACGTAGAGGTAGCCGGCACCCACTGCACCACCAACATCTAGTTTACCTTTGGCACTGGGAGGCAATTCCACAGATGGATTTCCCACATACCCGCGTACCGTGCCATCTAGTCCAGCATCTACTAATATGCCGCCCAAGGGGCCATCGCCCTTCACCCGAACATTGACCTTCGACCCAGTTCGCTTCATACTAGAAGCCATTAGCAAGCCTGCCGCCATAGTCCGACCTAGTGCTGCCGTTGCTACATAGGAAAGCTTGTGCCGTCCCCGTGCTTCTTCTGTTAAACGTGTGGTGATCACACCTACGGCACGAATTCCACCTTCGGCTGCTGTTGCACGAATTAACTGATCCGCCATGAATAACCTTACATTTCTTAACAAGTTCACTTTTTCTATTCTAAGTTCTCTGCTGCGAGAAAAGTCATTGGTCATTGGTCATTGTTTTTTTTGCAAAGGACAAAGGACTAATGACTAATGACTAATGACAAAAACTATTTGCAATATTAGAAATAGCGATGTCTCACCTTTAGGTAATTGAATAAAAATGCTGGGTAATTTTCAACAAAGTCAACTGCGGATTGAAATCGAAGCACAAACAGATGCAATTCGTAACAGTCTGCTGCATCCGGTCCAACTAGAAAAATGGCTCTTAGGGCAACGCTTTGCCCCAGGAATGCCAGAAGAACTGCTTCCTGGATTCCAGTTTACTAGCTGGACTGGGCCTGTCCAGATTCATCATCAAGTGGACGTTGTAAAATCCAACTGCCTCCGCTTATTACTGTGCGGAGGCATTGACGGGTTTCACGAATGGTACTGGGGAGAAGGTTGGGTACAGTCTCGCTTGGAAGGAGTTTCAATTTTGCCCTTGAATTTGGGTCAAACCCTGAGTTTGTTGAGCTTGCGTCAGTTTTTGACAACTCAAAGGCGTTGAATCGACTGAACGTAGGGACAAGGAGGATTTTCTTTGTCTCTATGTGTTTTCTCAATCAGCTTTTTACCCTGGTTTGACGACTAACACCGAACAATTAGCTTCTTCCACAACTTGACTGCTAACGGAACCCTGAACAATTCGCTTCATCCCAATCAACCCCCGACTCCCAATTATGATCAAGTCAGTTTTATAAATATTGGCAAGACGAATAATTTCTTCGGCAGGATCACCAGTCACGAGTTCTAACTCACTGGTAACTGATAAGTTTTCCTGATAAGATTGTAGTTGTTTTTCAATATTAAAATAAGAAAATGTTGGGGACTCTGGCTGAGGGCGATCAGCGGGTAGTTCCATCTCTGATTCTGGCGTGGGAAACACATGGCAAAGAACAACCTTGGCATCTTTTGAAAACGCCAAATTATCTAAAGTCTGAATTACTCGTTCTGCAATTTCCGAACCGTCCAGAGCTATCAAAATAGTTTTTAGCACCGCTCTCGTCTCCTAAATAGTAGACCCCTTAGATAAAGTATGTATCAGAATTTGTTGGCAGATACAATGAAGAAGAATTCAGAAGCCAGAATTCAGGAGTCAGAATCAATGAGTGGGGGATTCAGCGCGAAATGCGCCACCGGGGATACTCCCCGTGGTCACTTTCGCGCAAAGTGCGGTCTTGGGGTCTCCCCCGCCGCAGGATGCGCGGAGCGCTGTAGAGGAGCAACTTTGTAAGAGAGACCCGCCACTCATTGTAGACCACCAAATTTTTAATTTGGTGGGGGTCTTAAACCCATTTATTCATCCGTTCTTTCGTTCAGAATTCTTATCTGTTTTCTGGCTCCTGACTCCTGACTCCTGAATTCTGTTTGATAAACTAATTTTTCATCTGCCAACTTAAATTTATATATTCGAGGCTGTTAGCCAGTTTTTTGGAGCAGTAAACCAATCCTTTATTTTGCAGCTATCACATGACTTTTGCCAACAGCATAAGAAAAAATTAAGCATTCCAAATCATCACTCTTCTTGCTGAATTCGGCGTCGTACTGAATCAGCGTGCGAAGGTAAGCCTTCTGCTGTTGCTAGTACATCAATTGCACTAGCCACATTTTGCAGTGCCGCTTGGGAGTATTGAATAATACTGGAGTGCTTGAGGAAAGTTTCAACCCCTAACGCTGAAGCATAGCGAGCCGCCCCAGAAGTTGGCAAGGTATGGTTAGGACCTGCCAAATAATCTCCCACCGCTTCTGGTGTCGAGTAACCCAAAAAGATTGCCCCAGCGTGGCGAATCTGTGGTAATAGTGCCCAAGGGTCTTTGACTTCTAATTCCAGGTGTTCGGGAGCAAATTCATTTGAGAGTTCTGCTGCTGCTTGGAGCGATTCCACAACGATAATTAAGCCGTAGTGAGCGATCGCTTTTTCTGTATCTATTCGCCGTGGGTGATCCACTAGCTGTCTTTCCAAGGCTACTTGCACGTTCTTCGCCAAAGCCGCATCTGTCGTCAGCAAAATTGCTGCCGCCATTGGATCGTGTTCGGCTTGGGCTAACAAGTCAGCAGCTACATGCACTGGATTTGCGGTTTCATCGGCAATCACCAGCACTTCGCTGGGGCCTGCCAAAGAATCAATCCCGACGGTGCCGTAGACAAGTTTTTTCGCTAGGGTGACATAAATGTTACCAGGCCCAGTGATTACATTCACTTTCGGAATGGTTTCAGTGCCATAGGCTAAAGCAGCGATCGCTTGTGCGCCGCCAATGCGATAAATTTCTTGTACACCTGCTTCTTGGGCAGCTACTAAGACTGCCGGATTAATTGCACCCCCTGGGCCTGGTGGTGTCACCATCACCACGTGGGGTACAGCAGCAACATGAGCCGGAATTGCATTCATCAGCACGGTACTTGGATAGGCGGCACGGCCACCAGGCACATACAAACCGGCTCGGTCTACGGGAGTGTAGCGTTTGCCCAGTACTACTTCATCGTCGCCAAAGTGTACCCAGCTTTTCGGTACTCGCTGACGATGAAACGCTTCAATTTGGTGGCAAGCTAGCCGAACTGCACCCAACAATTCCTTTGACACCTGCTGATAGGCTGCATCCATTTCCGAGCCTGTAACTCGGAGTTCTTCTGCTTTGAGGGTTTGTTTGTCAAATTCAGCCGTGTAATGTAAAACAGCTTTGTCGCCTTGGCGCTTCACTGCTTGCAAAACTTCCCGTACCGTTGCTTCTTTGTGAAGCACTTGTTCGTCATGGGTGCGATCGCAGATCCGTTGCAGTTCTGCTCTAACGTCTGCCTGCTGAGTAATGATTCGCAGCATGGAGTAAGGACAATGCCAAAATTATAATATTGCCACCTGAGATTTAGTTTTGCTCTTAACCCACTGGGGTGTTCAAGCTGACTCTAATTCTCTTCTCTAGCTTAACCTGGATTTTTTTGATACTCTCAAGGCTACCAGCATATAGTTTGCTTGAGAAGGCTACTTCATTGCTCAGTCCGACAAGCCTTGGTTAGCTAACGGCTAGCAGGAGGCGTGCCATTTCCCACTACCTTTATGCCCTCACCCTCACTCCTTACGGGGTGCAGGTGGTGTGTTTGCACATACAATCCCCCAGATTTACAGGGGGTAGGGTCTGAGTATAATTTTTACTTATTTTCTTAACTTTTTAGTAGTTAAGATGTGTACAGAAACCATATATCGGCTCTATACTCTATTTGGATATGCCTGAAATTTAGCTCTTTACAGTTCTTTGCCTTTGACAATACATCCGCTTTATGGACAGATTATACTTGTTTGACAATCACATTGCTTAATCAGGTGGTAAGTTAGGGCAACAGTTTTCTTGCGATGTAACCTATTTTAACCCATTTCCTAAATTGACGACATACTAAATCTGGGAGGAGGGAGTAATTCAGTGAAGAAGAAGGCAAGGGAGGGATTGAAGGAGTCAGGAGGTCTTACTTCTGTTGGGTATTCAGACCCCTCCTGAATAAAAGTCACCAAATTAAAAACTTGGTAGGGTCTTAAACCCAAGTTCGCTCCGGTCAATTGCTCTCAGTGTAGGAAGCAGTATTCCTCTTGCTGCCGCTCTCTGCGTTCGCGCAGCGTGTCGAAGACAGACACTAAAAGCGTAGCTTGCTTCTCTGTAAGAGGATGCGGAATCGTTACGCTATCCTACCCTCTGCCTTTCTTGATAAAAAATTACCTTTTTCCCTTCTGTTATGTGCCTATTGCCAATAACCAATACCATAATAATTTTTTTAGGAAATTATAACATTGGCAATTTGGATGCTATATTAGTAAGTCTAGTAGTGTGTGTAAATAATTAATAGTATTTTTGGAATTGACTGTGGCGAATACAAAGTCTGCTCTCAAGCGTGCCGAAATCGCAGAACGTAACCGACTGCGTAACAAAGCTTACAAATCAGCAGTCAAGACGCTGATGAAGAAATACTTTAATGCTGTAGCTGCCTATACAGCTAATCCTAACCCAGAATTAAAACAAGAAGTGCAAGATAGGTTATCCGAGGCTTACAGCAAAATTGATAAAGCGATCAAACGGGGTGTCCTTCACCCCAACAATGGGGCAAGGAAAAAGTCAAGATTGGCTCACAGAGTAAAACCCCTCGCCCAAACAGCTGAGTAGTCACTGGTAATTTGTCCTTAGTCATTAGTCATTGGTAACAAAACAAAGGACAAATGACTAAGGACGAGCAACAAAAGACAAAAAATGCAATTGATAGATACGCACGTACATCTCAACTTTGATAGTTTCCAGCCAGATTTAGCAACAGTGCGATCGCGGTGGCAAAAAGCAGGTGTAGTGCGTTTAGTACATTCCTGTGTTCAGCCTGAGGAGTTTTCCAGTATTCAATCCATCGCCCAAGAGTTTCCCGAAATCAGTTTTGCTGTGGGATTACATCCTTTAGATGCTGATAAATGGAATAGTGAGACAGCCGAAAAGATCAAAACTTTAGCAAGTTCTGACTCGAATGTAGTAGCAATTGGAGAAATGGGGCTGGATTTTTACAAAGCTGATAACTACGAGCAACAGTACATGGTGTTCGAGTCCCAGTTGGCGATCGCATCGGAACTAAACTTACCAGTGATTATCCACTGTCGGGATGCTGCTGTGGCAACCAGAAAAGTGTTGCAAAAATGGCGAGAACTCAAAGGAGAAAGAGTACGGGGTGTCATGCATTGTTGGGGAGGAACGCCAGAAGAAACTCAATGGTTTCTTGATTTGGGTTTCTACATTAGCTTTAGCGGAACAGTAACGTTCAAAAACGCCAAAGCGATTCAATCCTCAGCTGCGATGGTCAACAGCGATCGCCTATTGATTGAAACAGACTGTCCATTTCTCGCTCCAGTTCCGAAACGGGGCGAGAGGCGCAACGAACCGGCTTACGTGCTTTATGTAGCCGAGCAAGTAGCTAAACTGCGTCAGGAAACGGTAGAGGCGATCGCCCATCAAACAACCA